>CAJVXG010000133.1 GCA_913009215.1 uncultured Gammaproteobacteria bacterium
CCGTCCTCGTTTATTGTCGATCCCCGGGGCCGTCTGCAATACGTGGCCGTGGGCGATCGCGATTGGGATACCCCGGAATACATGAATTTTTTGCGCTCATTGAGTAAAAAACGCTGATTCAGGCGTTTTTACCCGGTATTTCCGATATTTTTCTTTCATTTCGCCCTCAAGAAGGGGTAAAATGCCGCGCCTTACAGGCCCGTGAACTATCTCGGGCCTACGACAAAGCTTGAGGACTGACAATGGTAGTCATACGTATGGCACGCACTGGTGCCAAGAAACGGCCTTTTTACAAGATTATGGTGGCCGATAATCGCCGTGCGCCGAATGGGCGCAGTATTGAGCGTATCGGATTTTATAATCCCATGGCCAAGCCGCATGAAGAGAAGTTGCGCATTGACCTCGAGCGTGTGCAGTACTGGATCAGTCAGGGTGCCCAGCCGTCGGATCGAGTGGCGAAGCTGATCAAGCAGGCTGGATCAGCAAGCTAAACGGACAGTTGCGGTGACCAGCCCGTCACAGGCAGACGGATTGGTGAAGGTCGGTGATATCGTCGGCCTTTTTGGTGTCAAGGGCTGGCTAAAGATCCATTCCTACACCCGTCCGCGAGAGGCCATCTTTGCTTATGACCGCTGGATGTTGGGACAAGACGGCAAATGGAGCAGTGTGGTCCCGCGACAAGGCAAAGCCCAGGGCAAGGGATTGATTGTTGCGCTGGAAGGCATCAGTGACCGGGATCAGGCCGCTACCCTGCTGGGTACTGAAATTGCGATTGAGCGCGAACAATTGCCGACATTGCCCAAGGGAGAGTTTTACTGGCAAGACCTGGAGGGCATGCAGGTTGAGAACCAGGAGGGACAGTTGCTTGGAGTAGTCAAGCACCTGTTTGAAACCGGCGCCAACGACGTTATGGTGGTGCAGGGTGAGAAGGAATATTTGATTCCTTATATTGATTCAGTGGTACTGGAAGTAAATACGGATGCTGGATTGATACGGGTCGATTGGGACCAGGAATTTTAGAGGACATCGATTGCGTCATGCGTTTTGATGTCATTAGTATTTTCCCGCAGATGTTCGATGCGATTAGGGATGCGGGGGTGATTGGTAGGGCTATTAACCAGGGGTTGGTCAGTTTGCAGACCTGGAATCCGCGGGATTTCAGTGACAACAAGCACCGGTCGATAGACGACCGACCTTACGGTGGCGGCCCCGGTATGGTGATGCAGGCAGAACCCCTGGCCAGGGCTATTGCCGCAGCCCGGGAACAGCAGGCCGCGGGTACCAGGGTACTTTACCTGTCACCACAGGGTCGCAAGCTGGATCATGCCGGTGTTACCGAACTGGCAAAACGGCCCGGGATGATTTTATTGTCCGGTCGCTATGAGGGTATTGATGAACGCCTGTTGTCTGGCGAGGTCGATGAGGAGTGGTCTATAGGGGACTATGTGCTCAGCGGAGGTGAGTTGGCGGCTATGGTCATGATGGATGCCGTGATTCGCCAGTTACCCGGGGTGTTGGGCGATGAAGATTCTGCCCAGGCCGATTCATTTGTGAATGGCTTGCTGGATTTTCCGCACTACAGCAGGCCGGAAATGTTTCATGACATGGTGGTCCCGGAGGTGTTGTTGTCCGGGGACCATGCCGCCATTGAGCGATGGCGCATGAAACAGTCGCTGGGTAGAACCTGGCTGCGACGACCGGACTTGTTACAGCGACTGGAATTGAATGCAGAACAACAGCAATTGCTGGACGAATTTATACAGGAATATCAGGATTTGACGCAGGAGTAAGAGTGATGAGCAGTCTGATTGAAGATGTTGAAAAGCGGCAAATGGGAAAGAAGTACCCGGAGTTTGCCCCGGGCGATACCGTGACGGTGCAGGTCAAAGTGGTGGAAGGCGATCGTGAGCGTTTACAGGCCTTTGAAGGTATAGTGATTGCCCGCCGCAACCGTGGTTTTAATTCCTCATTTACGGTGCGCAAAATTTCCTATGGTGAGGGCGTTGAGCGTGTATTCCCGCTTTACAGCCCAAAGATCGATAGCATCAAGGTGAAGCGCAAGGGTGATGTGCGGCGTGCCAAGTTGTATTATCTGCGCAGTCGTTCCGGAAAATCTGCGCGTATCAAGGAAAAAATCTAGCAACATCAGATTAGCTCATAAAAAAAGACACCAAATGGTGTCTTTTTTTATGTCGCTTTACTATGGTCGGATGCCATTGTGGGACAGTGGTTTTGCCGTATGCCTTCAGGTAAGCTTTGCCAGATATGATTAACAGCAAAATAAATTCTGTACAGCCGTGTACAAAAAATATTTCTTTGTACTTTGTATTAGCAGTTTTTACTCTTCTTTCTGTATTTGTTGTTTCCGCGCATGCTGATGATCTTGCGCGCATCAGCAGCCTGACGCGCGGTGGTGCCCCGGGTCTGGCGCTGCGACTCTTGAACAAGGCACAGCCGCCTGTTACCAACCGGAAAAAATGGACTGCCTTTGAAAAACGCAGGTTCCTGATCCTGAAGAGCCAGGCGGAATGGCAAAATATTATTGATCGGGTACAAAGCTTGCCAGAAGGCTTGCCCGATGACTTTTTGCGCTGGGCCTACGCGCAGGCCGCGCATGCTTCTATGCAGTCGAATCAGGCCGCACAGGCGCGCATTTTTTTACGCAAGCTGATATGGGATCATAAAAACAGTGGTAACAATCGTGCCTGGGCCAGGCGCCTGGTGATACGTAGCTATCTGATGCAGAACAAAACTGAGGATGCCCTGGTGGCGTTACAGCGGTATCTGCAGGACTACAAACCACGCGGTGTTTCCTGGCGCCTGTTACACGCGGCGGTACTATTGCAGGTGAAAAAGAACAAGGATGCCTTTGCCGTTTTGTCCGGAATACAGATCTACCGTGGCCGCATTTTACGATTATTGGCCGGGATGCGGGCCAATATTTACCAGGCCAACGTAGTCATGATTCGCGCCGGGAATATTGCTCAAAGAGTGTCCAGTAAACCGGAGCTGCAGGGATTGGCATGGCATTTGTTGGCCGAAGCCGCCAGGAGAAACAATAACCCGGTGTCGTACATACAAGCCCTGGAGTCGGCGCTGGCCTTGGAGCTGAAACCCAACCTGTATACCCGCCTTATTCCTTTGAATGCCGATACCTTGTGGCAGGCATACCTTGAATATGCTGAACGGATCGGCAACGATCTTGGTTTGCTGGTCGGAGACGATGACGGATGGCTGGAAAAGACAAAATCATTTGATAAACCGGAGAAAAGTCGGGCTTTTTATGCCTTCCTGGCCTTCAGGGCGCAAAATAAAACGGCAAAAGAAGCGGCCCACCAGCTGCTCAGCGACGACCTTTTTAACAAGGGCCATGTTAATACGCTTATTGCCCTGTACACAAAGTCAAAGAAATTTACTGGTTTGAATGAGGTGCCTGCAACAGTGCGTTTCCGCCTGGCTAATGTGGCGTTACAGCGCTACGATATCAAACTGGCGGCGACATTGATGAAGGGCCTGAGCGCTCCGCCGGAGGGAAAAGATCGTAATCTTTGGCTGCTGCATCAGGCCCGTATTCTGATTTATGCCGGTGATTACCCTGCGGCGGTTAAATTGCTGGCCAATATACTGGATCAGGGGAAGGGCCTGACGGATAAATTCTTGTCACGCTATGTACAGGTGATGTTTGACTTGCAGATTGCCGGAAAGAACAAGGAGGCCTTTGATTTATTACAACGGACTTATTCGGTAACACGCAACCGGAGCAGTAAAAGAGAGGTATTATTCTGGATGGCGGATTCACAATATGCCTTACGTGATTATGTCCAGGCGGCAGAATTATATCTGCGTTCGGCTACCTTGACGGCGCCCGGTGGCGGTGATATCTGGGGACAAACAGCCCGGTTCAAGGCAGCTGAGGCCCTGGGTAAGGCAGGACTGGTCAGGGATGCGCGTAGCGTCTATCTGAAGCTGCTAAAATATACACACGATGCCAAACGGCGTGCCATTATCGAGAGAAATATTCAACAACTATGGCTATACGAAAAAAACAGTACCAGGAAATAATCCAGACGCCATTTGGCAATCTCGGCATTATTGTAGAAGACGATTTGCTTGCCGGCATTGATTTCCTGGGACAAAGGACACCGGCTGTGCAAGGCAGTGCCATGGCCAGGAAAATTGCTACGGAGATTAATCGATACTTGCGCGATCCGGGGTATCGTTTTTCCATACCGTACCGACTATCGGGCACCGTGTTCCAGAACAGGGTGTGGCGCGCTTTGCTGGAAATCCAGTCCGGGGAATTGCTCAGTTATGGTGAGCTCGCCGCAAAACTCGAAACCGGGGCAAGGGCAGTGGGTAATGCCTGCCGCAGAAATCCGATTCCGGTTATTGTGCCTTGTCACCGGGTGACAGCCAAGCAAGGCCTAGGAGGCTATATGGGCAAGATGCAGGGTGATGGTGTGCGAATGAAGCAATGGCTGATTGCGCATGAGCATGGATAATGCTGAAATTATCAATAATTTTCTGGATGCCATTTGGGCCGAGCAAGGGCTAAGCAAAAATACACGAAGCGCTTATAGTAGTGATCTCAAGGCGTATTCCATTTGGCTCA
>CAJVXG010000134.1 GCA_913009215.1 uncultured Gammaproteobacteria bacterium
GGGCGAAAAAAATACATCCTGCACGACGGGCCGCCCTACGCCAATGGCGATATTCACCTGGGCCATGCCGTTAATAAAATTCTCAAAGACATCATTATCAAGTCCAGGACCCTGGACGGTTTTGATGCGCCCTACATACCGGGCTGGGACTGCCATGGTTTGCCGATTGAGCTGGCGGTGGAAAAGAAGGTGGGCAAGGCCGGCGGCAAGATCGACGCCGATCGTTTTCGCCAGGCCTGCCGCGAATATGCGCAGAAGCAGATAGACCGGCAGCGTGAGGATTTTATCCGCCTGGGGGTCTTTGGTGAATGGGACAATCCTTACGTCACCATGGATTACCGGTACGAGGCCAACATCATTCGTTCACTGGGCCGCATTGTTGCCAATGGCCACTTGGCCAGGGGTCACAAGCCGGTGCACTGGTGCAGCGATTGTGGTTCGGCCCTGGCCGAGGCCGAGGTCGAGCATCAGGACAAGACCTCGCCGGCCATCGATGTCCGTTTCACGGTGCTGGATGAAGAAGAGTTACTGGCGCGTTGTGAGCACCCTCCTGGTAATAGTGGGGAAGGCGACGCACAGGGACGTGCTAGTGTCGCGGGAGGCAGGAAGCCGGGAGCGACCCCGATGCATGTCGTTATCTGGACCACCACACCCTGGACCCTGCCGGCGAATCAGGCCGTGGCCCTGAACCCGAAATTCGAATACGTGCTGGTGCAATGTGTTGGCGAGCATGGCCATGAATGCTTGTTGCTGGCCGAACCTTTACTGAAGGATGCCATGGCGCGTTATGGCATCGAGGATTACAGCATTATCGCCACCTGTTTTGGCGAGCAACTGGAAAACCTCAAGTTGCAGCACCCGTTCTATGACCGCGAGATACCTATTATACTGGGCGACCATGTGACGCTGGAGGCCGGAACCGGCGCTGTGCATACGGCCCCGGGACATGGTCTGGATGACTATGTCGTAGGTCAACGCTACCACTTGCCAGTGGATAACCCGGTGGGCTCTAATGGCGTCTTTGTTGAGGGTACGGAGCTGTTTGCCGGTGAGCATGTGTTCAAGGCCAATGATCATGTCATTGAGGTGCTGAAAACCAAAGGCACTTTGATGCATATCGAGGCGCTGCAACACAGCTATCCGCATTGCTGGCGCCACAAGACCCCGATTATCTTTCGCGCTACACCGCAGTGGTTTATCGGTATGGACAAACTGCGCGATGCCGCCATGGCGGCGATCAAGCAATGCCAATGGTTGCCCGACTGGGGGCAGGCCCGTATTGAGGGCATGGTAGAGAACCGGCCGGACTGGTGTATTTCACGGCAACGCGCATGGGGTGTGCCGATGGCGTTGTTTATTCATAAAGACAGTAGTGAATTACATCCAAACACCAGTGCCTTGATCGAACAAGTGGCGCTATTGGTGGAGCAGCAGGGCATTGAGGCCTGGTTCCAGCTCGATGCCAAAGATCTATTGGGTGACGAGGCCGATGAATACGAAAAAGTGACGGATACCCTGGATGTCTGGTTTGATTCCGGCGTCAGCCATGCCTGTGTCATAGAACAACGTGACGAGCTGCAATATCCTGCTGACCTGTATCTGGAGGGCTCGGATCAACATCGTGGCTGGTTCCAATCGTCACTCCTGACCGCGGTGGCGATGAATGGAAATGCACCGTATAAGACGGCGCTGACCCATGGTTTTACTGTCGACGCCAGGGGACTGAAGATGTCGAAGTCCAAAGGCAATACCATCCTGCCGCAGAAAGTGACCAAGACTCTGGGTGCCGATATCCTGCGGCTGTGGGTGGCGGCCACGGACTATAGTGCCGAGATGAGTCTGTCCGATGAAATCCTCAAGCGCATGACAGATTCTTACCGTCGTATTCGTAATACGGCGCGCTATCTGTTATCGAACTTGCATCAGTTTGATGTAGAACAAGCAGTGCCGGCCGATGAAATGCTGGCAATTGATTTATGGGCGGTGCAAAAGACACAGCAGCTGCAAGGAGAGATTGTTAGCGCCTACGACCGTTTCCAGTTTCACCAGATTTATCAGAAACTACATCACTTTTGTGTGGTCGAGATGGGTGGTTTCTATCTTGATATCCTGAAAGACCGCATGTACACCATGACCAAGGATAGCCCCGGCCGGCGTTCGGCCCAAACCGCCATGCATCATATTCTTGAGGCGCTGGTGCGGTGGCTGGCGCCCATTTTAAGTTTTACCGCAGAAGAAATCTGGCAAAATATGCCAGGTGAACGCGGCGAATCAATATTTCTGCAAACCTGGTATGAATTGGATCAGAAGATCGGCGCAAACAAAAAAAAGAGTGCCGATATGGACTTGGCCTACTGGGACCAGGTCATCACCATTCGTGAAACCGTCAGCAAGGAGTTGGAAAAATTACGGGCCGCTGGCGACATCGGCTCCTCCCTCGATGCTGAGGTCGATATTTATTGTGCCGGGGAATTTTATCAACACCTGCAGAAACTCGGTGATGAGTTGCGTTTCCTGTTGATTACCTCCTATGCCCGTATTCATCCTGAGAGTGAAAGGCCCAAAGACAGTACGGCCACGGAAATGGACGGCGTTTATGTCGTAGTGAAATCCTCAAGCCATGACAAGTGTGTGCGTTGCTGGCATCACCGTGAGGATGTCGGTCAGGATAACAAACACCCGGAGCTTTGCAGTCGCTGTGTCGAGAATGTTGCCGGAGACGGTGAAGCACGAGGCTTTGTCTGATGCCGTGGCGTCTGTTGTGGATGTCGATGATTACCATTATCGTGGTGATTGCCGATCAGCTAAGCAAATATTTTGCGCTGAAGAATTTAGATTATGGTAATGGTATAGAAGTACTACCATTCTTGAAGCTGATACTGGTGCGTAACTCCGGGGCCGCCTTTGGCTTCTTAAGTAACGCCAGCGGCTGGCAAAACCTGGCCTTTGTTGTCATTGCCATCGTAGTGTGTTTTGTCATTATCTGGATGGTAAGGCGCATGGGAGTAAACGAAACTTTTGTCGCCGTTGCGCTGTTACTGATATTGGGGGGCGCTATTGGTAATATTATTGATCGTGTGACTACAGGAACCGGCATTAATTTCTGGGAGAGCCTGTCGAATGGATACGTCATCGATTTCATCGATTTTTATTACCCCAGTACCAGTCTCTCCTGTTTCTGGCCGTTTTATCCTACCGGTAGTGGTTGTCACTTTCCCACTTTTAATTTTGCCGACAGCGCCATTACTACAGGAGCGGTTATGTTATTACTTGATATTGTCGGGCTGGGCCTGAAGAAAAAATTACCGGGTCCAATCCGGAAGGGGGAGTAGTTATGGCACAGGTTACAACGGAATCAAAAGTAACCTTACACTATACTTTGACGACCGCGGACGGCCTACTGGCCGACACCACGGAGGGTGAGGACCCGGAAACCGTCGATATGGGGCAGGGCGATATGGTCGAGGGTCTGGAGAAACGCCTTATCGGTCTCAAGGTGGGCGACAAGAAACGATTTGAGATACCGTGTATGGAAACCTTTGGCCCAATTGATGAAGATATGGTGCATGATGTAGCACGTTCTGAATTTCCCGAAGATATGCATCTGGAACCGGGCCTGGTGGTCAATTTTACAGCACCGAACGGCGAGGAAACTCCGGGCATTGTTGCCGAGATTGGTGACGACGTGGTCAAGGTCGACTTTAATCATCCCCTGGCCGGTTATGACCTGATATTCGATGTGGAGATTATTGCCATCGAGCCCCCGGTGACGCACTAGTCCCAGGTTCGTAATTGTCCCAATAAGAGAGTAAAATCCTTTTCCCCGTAGTGCGCAAAGAGAGTTGACTATGCAGGTGCTTCTGACCAATCCGCGCGGTTTTTGTGCCGGCGTGGATCGCGCCATCGAAATCGTTGAGCGCGCGCTGGATATGTTCGGCGCCCCGATCTACGTGCGTCATGAAGTAGTTCATAATCGCTTTGTCGTTGACAGCCTGAGAGAGAAAGGCGCTATATTTGTCGATGAGCTGGATGAGGTGCCGGATCGTGCTACGGTGATTTTCAGTGCCCATGGCGTTTCGGTTAAGGTACGCGAGGAGGCCGATCGACGTGGATTAAAAGTGTTCGATGCCACTTGCCCGCTGGTGACCAAGGTGCATATGGAAGTGGTGCGTAACCGCAAGAACGATATGGAGGTTGTTCTGATCGGCCATAATGGCCACCCGGAGGTGGAGGGTACACTGGGTCAGGTGTGCGACGGCATGTATCTGGTGGAGTCGGTGGAGGATGTGCCTAGGCTACAGGTCAAGGATGGGGACCGGCTCACTTTCGTTACCCAGACGACCTTGTCTATGGACGATACCGTAGAGGTCATTGATGCCTTGCGCCAGCGTTTTCCGAATATCAAGGGACCGAAGAAAGACGATATCTGTTATGCCACACAAAATCGTCAGAATGCAGTGAAGGCCATCGCCGATCGCTGCGATCTGATGCTGGTGGTGGGCTCCAGAAACAGTTCCAATTCGAATCGTCTGTGTGAAGTCGCTAAAGTCCACGGCGCCCGTTCCTA
>CAJVXG010000135.1 GCA_913009215.1 uncultured Gammaproteobacteria bacterium
CAGCTTTTCATGCATATGGACGATATTACTTTCATTGCTGGCCTGGTCCTGCTGGCTCTTTTTAACTTCGTAACCGGTGATAGTTTTGTTGATTTTGATAGCCATGATGGCGTTCTCCGTATTTTTTCTGTGTGGGTCTAGAATTTGCCGTAGTAGCCTTCTTTCAGGGCATCGTACAGGTTGGCGGCGGTATGGGTCTCACCATCGTACTCGACATCTTCATTGCCCTTGAGTTCGACGATTTCCCCATTCTCCAGTTCAAAACGATAAGTCGTATTCTCCAGATCCTCCTCCTTGACCAGTACGCCCTGGAACGCCTCCGGATTAAAGCGGAAGGTGGTGCAGCCCTTCAATCCTTTCTCGTAAGCGTACATATAGATGTCCTTGAAATCCTCGAAAGGGTAATCCGTCGGTACATTGGCGGTTTTGGAGATAGAGGAATCGATCCATTTTTGTGCTGCGGCCTGGACATCAACGTGTTGTTTGGGTGTGATGTCGTCGGCGGCAACAAAATAGTCCGGTAAATTGTTGTCGCCCTCCCCGGCATTGGGTTTGGCATCCGCATTTACCAGTTCGCGGTAGGCCAGTAGTTCGAAGGAGCACACTTCTATTTTCTCTTTGGTCTTGCGCCCCTGGCGGATGACGTTACGGTTGTAGTGGTGTGCGAAAGATGGCTCAATACCGTTGCTGGCGTTGTTGGCCAGCGACAGGCTGATGGTACCGGTTGGCGCAATAGAGGTGTGATGGGTGAAGCGACAACCGAGCTCAGCGATACGATCAGTCAGTTTGTTGTCAAACTGTCGCATGTAGTTGCTGTACTTGGCCAGCAATACACGGCCAGGAACCTTGTCACCCACCTGGTAACCATCACGCGTCATTTGCGGGCGCTTGGCCAGCATCTTTTCGGTAACCGTAAACTCATCAACCAGGATCGGTGCCGATCCCTTTTCCTTGGCAAGCTCGATACCGGCCTCCCAGCCGACCTCGGCCATCTCCCGGGCGACACGTTCGGTAAACTCCAGCGAGGCATCGTCACCGTAGCGCATCTTCAGCATAGTCAGGGTTGAACCCAGGCCGAGAAAGCCCATGCCGTGGCGACGTTTGTGGGTAATCTCGTTGCGTTGTTCACCTAGGGGCAGGCCGTTGATCTCGACGACGTTGTCCAGCATACGGGTGAAAACAGAGACCACTTTACGATAGGTATCCCAGTCAAAACGAGCCTGATCGGTAAACGGGTCCAGCACAAACTTGGTCAGGTTGACCGAACCCAGCAAGCAGGAACCGTAAGGCGGTAATGGCTGTTCGCCGCAGGGATTGGTGGCGCGAATGTTCTCGCAGAACCAGTTATTGTTCATATCGTTGATGCTGTCGATCAGAATAAATCCGGGTTCGGCGTAATCATAGGTCGAGGCCATGATGATGTTCCACAGGCGCCGCGCCGGGATGGTCTTGCAGACCTTGCAGGCCACCTGGCCGGTGTCGTTGGTGATGTAGCCCTTGGTAGTGGGCCAGTCGCGCCAGACGAAGCGGGCCTCCGGGTTATTGTATTCGTCTTTACTGGCCGGGAACACCAGGTCCCAGTCAGTATCGTTTTTGACAGCCTGCATAAACTCATCGGTAATGAGGCAGGACAAATTGAACTGGCGCAGGCGGCCGTCTTCACGTTTGGCGCGGATAAAATCCATGATGTCCGGGTGCGAGATATCGAAGGTGGCCATTTGCGCGCCACGGCGACCGCCAGCGGACATGACGGTGAAGCACATGGCATCAAAGATATCCATAAAAGACAGTGGGCCGGAGGTATAAGCCCCGGCCCCACTGACAAACGCCCCTTTTGGACGGAGGGTAGAAAATTCGTAACCGATACCGCAACCGGCTTTCAGTGTCAGCCCGGCTTCATGGACGGCGCCAAGGATGCCGTCCATGGAATCGGGTACGGCGGCGGAGACCGTGCAGTTGATGGTGCTGGTCGCCGGCTTGTGTTCCTGGGCGCCGGCGTTGGATATGATACGGCCGGCCGGGATGGCGCCATGCTGCAACGCCCAGATGAATTCCTTGTGCCAGGTCTTTTGCTTGGCCGGGGTGGTTTCGACATCGGCCAGGGCGCGGGCCACCCGGGCGTAGGTGTCGTCAATGGTCTCGTCAATCGGGGCGCCACTCTGGTCAACGAGGCGGTATTTGTGTTGCCAGATATCCAGCGAAGCGGGCTGAAACGGGATTTCGGCAGGGCTTGAAGGGTGTGATTTTTGTAATTCTGCGGCCTTCATTAAAGTCTCCTCTACTCCATGCATGCTTGTGCCAGAGATGTTTATATGCTAATGAATTTGTTCTATACCACAATATATTGTGGTTAGCCGCGATAATAAACCCACTAGGTTGCGTATGTCAATAATTGGTCGAAAATGCAGGAAAACCGTATTTGAGCATGCAGCAGCTTGGTAGGCCTACTTTATATATAGGGTGAGGCCGATCTACCCGGGCGGGTAGTACCATATATATAGTATCGCCACCCCGAGCTAATACCATACTATATATATGGTATCTATCCGGCTTACAGCGATAGCGTCTGTCCGAAACTGTCCTGATATCGGTCTATGAGGCCCTGTTTGTCGAGACGGTGGTTTTGGGTACCGTGTTGTTCGATTTTGATAGCCCCCAGTAATGCAGCAATGCGGCCAGTGGTTTCCCAGTCCAGCTCATGCAACAGGCCGTAGAGCAGACCGGCACGGTAGGCGTCACCGCAACCGGTAGGATCATTCACCGCCGTGGTTCTGGCACAGGGGATGTCGGTGACATGGCCGTTACAGTAAATGCGTGAGCCTTTGGCGCCCAGAGTAATAATCAGTGCCTCAACGCGTTCGGACAATTCATCAAAGGACAAGCCGGTGCGCTCCGACATCAGCTCGGCTTCATAATCGTTTAGCGTGACCCAGGTGGCCTGCTCTACAAATTTTTGCAGTTCCTCGCCATTGAACATGGGCATACCCTGCCCCGGATCAAAAATAAACGGAATACCGGCATCAAAAAATTGCTGCGCATGTTGCAACATACCGTCGCGGCCATCGGGTGAGACAATCCCCAAGCGGACACCTTTGGCATCAGTGACTTTATTTTCATGCGACAGCCCCATGGCGCCGGGGTGGAAGGCCGTGATCTGGTTGTCGTCCATGTCGGTGGTGATAAAGGCCTGCCCGGTAAAGGCATCGTCCATGACCTTGACGTATTGGCGGTTGATGCCGCATTGATCCATCCATTCGGCGTAGGGGGCAAAGTCCTTGCCGACAGTGGCCATCGGCAATGGTTCTTCACCCAGTAATTTCAGATTATAGGCAATGTTGCCGGCGCAACCGCCAAACTCGCGTCGCATCTCCGGCACCAGGAAAGATACATTGAGGATGTGTACCTTATCCGGCAGGATGTGATTCTTGAATTGATCATGAAACACCATGATGTTGTCGTAGGCATAGGAGCCACAAATAAGTGCCGTCATTGCATTGCTTCCTGGGTGCATAAATCGAAGGCAACACTTTTAACACAATCGCTGTCTGCCGTCAGGTCACAGGCCTATCCGGACGATGATTCGCAATATTCATGAATTGGTCAGGGACTGCATTCCTGCCGCCGAAACAGGGGACAAGCTGACCCTGACCCGTGCTGCGGTACAGGCCTGGAACGACGCAATCGCCTTGCCCGGTGACTGTGACCCCCGATACCGCTTGTCTTGCCGGGTTTGCCAACCGCTGGTTTAAATATGTCTGTGAACAGTGAAACATGGACCCGCTGGAGACCTCCATAAACATGATACAAGGTATGAGGCATGGCAAATTCCGCAAACCGCGGCATCTGGATACGCGCCTCCAGGCCGGATTCAGCACCGGGGAGTTATGGCACCGGCAACAGTTAGCCGATAGTTGAGCACAGAGTGAGGTTATACAGTAACAACAAATGTCCGGTTAATACCCCAAGGCACCCTGTTTTTTCGGGAATTTTAATGAAGTGATATAAAACACCACTGATATTTAATTCCTCTATCGCGTTATACGAAATTTCAATCTAGCCGGGTCACTATATTAGGTGGATTAGGTGGCATAAAGCCTCCCAGAAGGGTATTGTTGCCGTCTTTCTGAATGCACATATTCTAATAATTCCGTGGTGGAGGTCATTACATGACGGACGTAGTCGCGACCAACCAGACGATCCTGGTTGTCGGGGGCGGCATCAGTGGCATGACGGCGGCAATCGAAGCAGCCGAGTGTGGCAAAGATGTGGTCCTTGTTGAAAAAAATCCCGCCGTGGGTGGGCGTGTTAGCCAACTGTATAAATATTTTCCCAAGTTGTGTTTCCCGACCTGTGGTCTGGAAATCAACCAACGGCGAATGAATGCCAACAAACGCATTCGTGTACTGACTATGTCCGAGGTCACCAATATTTCCGGTGCG
>CAJVXG010000136.1 GCA_913009215.1 uncultured Gammaproteobacteria bacterium
CGACCGGCAGCTCCGTCAACGAGTTTCGGCGCCATTGCCGGAAACAACACTACCGGCCAGTAATAAAAACCATCGACCCCTGGTACGGGCAGGACGACTACCAACTGGCCATGGTTGAAAGTATAAAAAGCGCCGCAGAAAAACTGCCGGACTCAAATCCTGAGTCCATACATCTGCTGTTCTCGGCCCACGGCCTGCCGCAAAAAATTGTCGACGACGGTGACCCCTACGAAAAACAGATACAAGCAACATATGAGGCTATGTGCCAGCGATTGCAATGGCCCCATACCTCTTTATGTTACCAAAGCCGCGTCGGGCCGTTGCCGTGGCTGCAGCCTTATATTCAGGATGTACTGAAAAAACTGGCGGAAAAAGGAGCAAAGCAGATCCTGGTGTACCCCGTCGCCTTTGTCTCCGACCACGTCGAAACCCTGTACGAACTGGGTATGCAGTACGCCGAGCTGGCCGGGTCGCTGGGTATCCCCCATTACCACGTGGTGCCGGCGCTCAACGACCACCCGCTGCTGATCAATGCTTTGAGACAACTGGTGCTGGATAAATCATCGTGAGCACCTTGCCCCCGGTTGTACTGGTGTTTGCCGGTCACGACCCGACCGGCGGGGCCGGCATCATCGCCGATACCCAGGCCATTAACAGCCTCGGTGGCTATGCCGCCACCATCGTCACGGCGCTGACGAATCAAGACAGTCATGAGGTCAAGGGATTCGCGGCCACGGACAGCGAGTCGCTCATCAAACAAGCCGATACCCTGGTCGAGGAACTGCTGATCGCCGCCATCAAGCTCGGTATGCTGGGCAGCAGCGACAATGCCCGGGCCATTATGCAGTGGCGCGCCTCGCATCTCGCCTCGGTACCGCTGATTGTCGACCCGGTGCTGGCGTCGGATCAAGGCCAGTCATTGAGCGACGATGGACTCATCAAGGTCTACCGTGACAATATTATTCCGCAGACCACCCTGCTGACACCAAATGTACCGGAGCTGTACCAGTTGTCCGGCATCAAGAATGAGGCAGAGGCGGCCAGGGCGCTGTTGCAGTCGGGTTGTTCTTATATATTGGTCAGCGGTAGCCACCGCGACAGCGAGCATGTCGACAATATGCTCTATGGCGGCGACGGTCTGCTGGAGACCATCACCGTCGAACGCCTGCCCGGCCACTACCACGGATCGGGCTGCACCCTGGCCTCGGCCTGTGCCGCCGCCTGGGTTCATGGCCTGGAACCGGTACACGCCGTGGCCGAGGCCATCGACTACACCTGGCAATCGCTGCAACATGCCTATGCATTAGCACAGGGCTCGCATCTGCCGAATCGCCTGTACTGGACCCACGAGGACGAGGAATGACGACGGTAACCATCGCCGGTCTGTATGCCATTGTCGACACCGCGCTGATAGAACAGGCACTGCTTGATGCCGCCGAACAAGTCATACAGGGCGGCGCCCGGGTGCTGCAATACCGGGATAAGAAGGCCTCGAGCGCGGTACGCCGGCAACAGGCGCAGGAGTTACAACAACTCTGCCAACGCCATGGCGTTCCGTTACTTATTAATGACGATGTCGAACTGGCCCGGACCGTCAACGCCGCCGGGGTGCATCTGGGTCGCAGCGATACCGGGCTGGAGGCAGCCCGCGCCCTGCTGGGCCCTGACAAAATTATCGGTATCTCCTGCTACAACGAATTGCCACGGGCGCAGGATATGGCGCAACGGGGTGCCGACTATATTGCCTTTGGCAGTTTCTATGCGTCGAACACCAAGCCCGAGGCCGTACAGGCACCGTTGACCTTATTGATGGAGGCCAAAAAAACCATTTCCATACCACTGGTGGCCATTGGCGGCATTACTCCAAAGAACGCTTCGGAGCTTATCGAGGCCGGTGCCGATGCCGTCGCCGTTATCAATGGTATTTTTACCACGAATGATTATTGTAAAGCGGCCAGACAATATGCCATGCTGTTCGAACACAGCCACGATGAATCACTATTTAAAGACTAAAACACCATGACCATATCCGACGATTTATTCCAGCAAGCCCGGAAACACATCCCCGGCGGGGTTAATTCCCCGGTGCGCGCCTTCAAGGGCGTTGGCGGCAACCCGATATTCTTCAAGCGCGCCCTCGGCTCCTATCTCTGGGACGAGGACGACAAGCAATACATCGACTACGTCGGTTCCTGGGGACCCATGATTCTCGGCCACGCCGACCCGGAGGTGATTGAGGCCGTCAAGGCCGTGGTCGATAACTCTTTAAGCTTTGGCGCACCGACGCGGCTGGAGATCGAACTGGCCGATCTGGTCTGCGAGCTGGTGCCGTCTATTGAAAAAGTGCGCATGGTCAGCTCCGGCACCGAGGCCACCATGAGCGCCATCCGCCTGGCGCGTGGTTTTACCGGGCGCGACAAAATCATCAAGTTCGAGGGTTGTTACCACGGCCATTCGGACTCCCTGTTAGTGAAGGCCGGCTCCGGCGCCCTGACACTGGGGGTACCGACTTCACCCGGGGTACCGGCCGATCTCGCCAGCCTTACGATTACATTGAGCTTCAATGACCTGGCGCAAGTCGAACAAGTCTTTAGCGACATCGGCGATCAAATCGCCTGCGTCATTATCGAGCCGGTGGCTGGCAATATGAATTGCGTGCCGGCCCTGCCGGATTTCCATGCCGGCCTGCGCCAGCTGTGCAATAAACATGGCACGGTATTGATCTTTGACGAAGTCATGACCGGCTTTCGCGTCGCGCTGGGGGGCGCCCAGGCGTACTACGGTATTCAACCGGACCTGACGACCCTGGGCAAGGTCATCGGTGGCGGCATGCCGGTCGGCGCCTTTGGCGGCCGCGCCGACATCATGGACCACATCGCCCCGGACGGCCCGGTGTACCAGGCCGGCACCCTGTCCGGTAACCCGGTAGCGATGACCGCGGGGCTGGTGACGTTAAAGAAAATTTCCGAATCCGGTTTCTTTGATGCCTTGAGCGACAAAACCGAACAATTGGTGCAAGGCCTGGCCGAAGCGGCCAACAATGTCGACATCCCTTTCACCACACAATCCATCGGCGGCATGTTTGGTTTGTTTTTCACTGAAGAAGGCAGTATCAGTAACTTCCAACAGGTCATGGCCTGTGACGTTACCGCCTTTAAACACTTCTTTCACGGTATGTTGGGGCAGGGGATTTATCTGGCGCCGTCGGCCTTTGAGACCGGATTTGTATCGGCGGCACACAGCGAGGAGGATATCGGTAAAACCATTGAGGCCGCGTCCAGGGTGTTTACCGGGATGGCAGGATAAGTGAAGCCTGCTGGCTTTCCCGCTAACGCGTCACTCCCGTGGATACGGGAATCCAGGGATTTTTAGTCTTTAGTCCGGTCAACTCCTTGCTGGATACCCGCCTGCGCGGGCATGGCGCTGTTCCTGTTCTGCAAGATCATATCCATGGTCAGCACCACACCCTGCCATTCCTCTTGGCCTCTCAAGTCCTCATAGAAAATTCGTCCAACCCTGGTTGAATAAATCAGGGGTTGACTGTTTTGGTGTTATCGCTCTCGTTACTCTCCGGAATCCGGTTGGTACTGTCAACCTTGACGATAAAAGGCTTATTGCTTCGGAAATAACCAATATCACCAAAGTTGATGTCCTTGTAAGAGTTGCTTGCTCCCTTGGGGCCAAGAGAAGACACCCATTTGACCTTTTGCAGGGTAGACGTGCCATTCCAGTGAGTATAGAGCAACTGCACAGCAAAGTTTCCTGTACTTTTGTTGCCGATATTGACTACCCGAACCTTGAAGCCACAGTTGACCTTGTTGATTTTCAGGTCCGCATTAATTTGCGGGCAGACACTATTACAAAATTCGCGGCTCCAGCCAGCAGAGCGAACCACGAGGTTGGCCTTGCCAGCTGCAGGAACATACTTAAGCTTTAGCTGCGCGGGGCTCATCTGCCTGTCGCCTGAACTGACAGTGGCAAAACCAAGCATTAAGGCCAGGGTAATAAACAGGGTAGTCAATTTCATATTTTTTTCCTCTGATAGTGTGGATGTTCATGCTTATGTCGTTATTTACCGAGAAATAGTTCAATGAAATTTTGAACTAATCTGTCATTGACTGCAACACAGCATCCGCCAGGAAATATAGAAAAAATCGGGTCAACAGAATCGATAGTGCGAGAACTATAAGAGGGGAAAAGGACCGAAGCGGGACTCAGTTGTCACCAACAACTCTTTTATCTATACACCGCAATTACTGGAGCTGCCTTTTTGTGCATTTGGCGCCAGGCCCGCGGTAATCAGACGCCGATGCACATTTTTCTGCCAACCTCCGAATGAAGAAAAGGTCTTGCTAAGGATTTTTTCCGGACGCAACTGGTCCCAGCTTGTCTTTTCCAGTTTCTGGAAGAAATAGGCCATCTCGACGTAT
>CAJVXG010000137.1 GCA_913009215.1 uncultured Gammaproteobacteria bacterium
TTTCTTGTCTTTCTTGCCACCGCAATGAGACTCACCGTCTTTCTTGCCGCCGCAATGGCTTTCGCCTTTCATTCCTTTACCTTTTTTACCACCGCAGTTGCTTTCACCTTTCTTGCTTTTCTTGCCACCACAGTTGCCTTCGCCTTTTTTGCCGGCAACCTGATAGCCACCCTTAATCTGGGTCAGTGAAAATGGGTTCTCGGCAGCGTTGGCAACCGGAGCGGTCGCAGCAGCGGCCAGGAAAGTAGCGCCGATAGCGGTAGCGATTGCAGATCGAACGTTTTTCTTGGACATGGATATCTCCTTGATTAATAATATTTAATATACTCGCGGGCCGGTATTTCTTGCCTGAACATTAAAATCGGCCTCGCTTCTATTACCTTCCGGCACGAATTCTAAGACTGGACTATGTCGCTAAAGTTCAGCGCATCAATGTAAAATTATCTGGATAGACAATTAAGAATGACCCTGGAATCAGGCTTTTTTCAGTAGTTCCTGCAGACATTGCAAATAGACTTGTTCATCCGGCGGCTTATTTTTCTGTTGGGCTTGCCAGAGAATGTCGCCCAGGCAATCCATCATCGCGTGTTGGGCCTCGTGCTCATCATTAAGGCGTTGCCGTATTTGTTGGTATATGCGCTGTATTCCAACCGGCTTGTCCGTAGCAATTTGTTCCTCCAGCGTGATGTGCATGCCCATGTGCAGGAAGGGGTTGGTTTCGCCGTGTTCGGGGGTATAGTCCTTGTCCTGGTATTGTTCACGGTTTTCCAGGCTGGCACGGTATTCCGGGTGATTGATGGCGACGGCAACAATAAGTTTGGCGATGCCTTCCAGGGGGAGTTGTTTCCGGTAATCCTGCCAGGCACGAAAGAAGACTTCCCGAATATCCATCCGGTCTCGACCATAGAGCACGGTTATTTTTCCTGTTGGGCGAAGAGGCCAAAGACCGCAGAGTACTGGAACAGATTATTGGCTTCATCGAGAGGCCCGATTTCACCATTACCATAGAAACCAATAATGGGCAGTCCCGGAAACTGGTCTTTTAATACCTCGAGGTCGCGATCACGATTCCCAAAAAAATGTGGCCCACGTCCCATACAGGGGAACAGCAAGGCGAAGTCTGGACCGCGTCCCAGGCGCTGGCGCGCCAGACGAATGGTGTCGCGCATATCGCGTTCTGCTGCGAGTGCATCGCGCATGGCCCAGAACATGCGTTCGCCGGCATTCAGCGGGCTGGATAATGTGATGGAGCGGTTTTTCAGGTTAGCGGAAACAATATGATTCAGGCGGTAACGACCATCACGAATTGCCGTTTCCGGATCACCGAAGGTGACGCCACCCATAATAAGGTGCAGCGGAATCTGTTTCATATCTTTCACGTCATTGGGCAGAGACTGTACCAATACGTTTAGTGCGGGGTAGTTACCCATGCGCAATATGTCGAGTTCGTTGACTTCGGCGACTTCAATCGGAGAGGTCAGGGCACGTACTCCCTGGCTGACACTGATGACGCTATCGATGCCGCGAAAAATGCCATCGACACTACCGCCTTCATCAATGCGGCAGTGATCCCATACCGTGAACGGGCCTTGGCCATAGAGATCGCCGGAGATGGCGCCGAGGCGTGTTGCGGGTACGTCCATCCAGTCGGCTGTGAGCCCGGATGGTGTGCTGAGACTCAAGACCGTGCCTTCAGTATCATTTTTCGGGTTAAACAGGTCAATGCCGAGCTTGCCTCCGAATACCATGGCGGCGGCCCCCGCGCTGTCGAGCAACCATTCCTGATCGGTGAGGAGACCAACGCCGGTACAACCCATGACCTGTATGGTGCCTGCCGTGCGGGCGGCCGCACGTAGTGCCGGTACCGGATCGCTGGCATATTCCGGAGTCAGGAACAACAGCACGTTATTGGCGCGCACCATGCCGGCTTTTTCCAGGGCCTGTTGTACGGCCTGGGCAGCGTGTTCGGCCAGGGGCCGATTGCCGTGGCTAAGACCGGTGGCAACCTGTGTCATACTGTTCATGACTTTACTTTAGCGCGATATGCGCATAAATCATAGATGACACATTCCGGGCACCTGGGATTACGGGCGGTACAGGTGTATCGTCCATGCAGAATCAGCCAGTGATGGGCGTCTTTTTTATACTCATCGGGTACCGCCTTGAGCAGTTTCTTTTCCACCGCCAGCGGGGTTTTGCCGGGCGCGAGACCGGTGCGATTAGAGACACGGAATATATGGGTATCGACCGCAATGGTGGGCTCGCCAAATGCCGTATTCAGCACGACATTGGCGGTCTTGCGGCCGACACCGGGCAGGGCCTCCAGCTCAGCCCGGGTGCGTGGTACTTTGCTATTGTGCTCCCGCAGTAGAATTTTGGCCGTCTTCATGATGTTTGCTGCTTTGGTGTTGTACAGGCCTATCGTCTTTATATAAGTCTTTAATTTACGCAGTCCAAGATCGGCTATTTTGTTTGGCGTATTGGCGACCTTGAAGAGCTCCCTGGTGGCCTTGTTGACACTGACATCGGTGGCCTGCGCCGACAAGGTTACCGCCACCAGTAACTCATAAGGCGTCTTGTATTTTAGCTCGGTGGCCGGGTGCGGATTGTGTCGCTTCAACCGGTCGAACATTTCACGGCGTTTGGCTGCTTGCATGGCCCTACGAGGTCTTTTGTCTTGTACGTTGTACGGCGGCGGTAATTTCAGCCCGGATATCATTACTGTTTTTTGAGGTCAGTCGTGAATTCTTTTTGTTTTCACGCCCTGCCGCCTGCTTTCGTTGCAGCCGCTCAAGGCGCCTAGCGGTTTGCGTTCGTGCCCGGTTGACCTCTTCATCGGCATACTCGCGCCAGACCGAGTAATGCCATCCCGCTTTGTTTTCATAGGGCAGCAGCGTAATGCAATCCATCGGACAGGGCGGCAGGCATAGCTCGCAGCCGGTACAGAGGTCCTCTATTATGGTATGCATCAGTTTGGTGGCGCCGACGATGGCGTCCACCGGGCAGGCCTGTATGCACTTGGTGCAGCCTATACATTCGGCTTCGACAATAACCGCCAGCGTTCTTGGTTGGTGTTTTCCATGATCCGGGTTCAGGGCCCGGGGCGCCTGGCCCAGCACAATGGCCAGACTCCGGATGGTGACTTCTCCGCCTGGCGGACATTGATTCAGCCCCGCCTCCCCCTGTGTCAGGGCCTGTGCATATTCCAGACAGCGAGGATAGCCGCATTGGCTGCATTGCGTTTGCGGTAACAAACGATCGATAGCTTCAATGTCATAAGATGTACCCATCGCGCCAGAGTATGGCCGTAGAAAAAAAAGGATGCAACGTTAGGCCGGAATACATCGTGCCTGTATCAACAATTATGCGATAATAGGAAAATATTCATCTATAGAACGGGGAAAGAAATGGCTACAGCAAGCGCAAGACATATATTGGTAGAGACCGAAGACGAGTGCAATACCCTGAAGGCGAAGATTGAGGGTGGCGACGATTTTGCTGCGGTGGCCAAGGAGCATTCCAAGTGCCCGTCCGGGCAACAGGGTGGGGCGCTGGGAGAATTTCGACCGGGTCAAATGGTGAAGGAATTTGATGATGTCGTATTCTCGGCCGAGATCAAAAAAGTGCACGGTCCGGTGCAAACCCAGTTTGGTTATCACTTGATCGAGATTACCGGCAGGGCGGATTAAACGGTAACGATATAAACGGGACTATAATCCAGGAGGGAACATGAAGAATACCACGATTGCCCTGTTGTTGGGCTTGCTGTTATCACCGGCTATGCTGTACGCAAAAAATGTGGCGGGCATCAAGATAGCGGAAACCCAGACATTATCCGGTAGTACTCAAAAATTAATTCTTAATGGCTCTGGAATACGGAAGAAGTTTTTCGTCAAGGTCTATATAGGTTCTTTGTATCTTCCAAAACCGGCACGTAATCTGGAAGCAGTCCTGAAGCAGACGGGCCCGGCGGCGGTGCATATGTATTTTCTGCATAGCAAGGTTTTAAAAGAAAAACTGGTTAATGGCTGGAACGAAGGCTTTAGTTCCAATACCTCGGCATCGGCCATGGCCTCATTAAAGCCACGTATTGAGAAATTTAATGGTCTTTTTCGTACCGTAAAGAAAGGGGAAGTGATTCGTCTTGATTATATTCCTGGCAAGGGCACACATGTATTGATACAGGGCGAGAAAAGGGGTGTTATCAAAGGGTTGGATTTCTGGCAGGCGTTATTGAGAATCTGGTTGGGATCAAAGCCTGCGGATAGCAAGCTCAAAAAGGCCATGCTGGGGCAGAAGTAAAGATAAAGAGAAGCGATTCTCGATAAATCGCACACAGGGATTCCG
>CAJVXG010000138.1 GCA_913009215.1 uncultured Gammaproteobacteria bacterium
GAATATGATGCCGTAGATGTGACCCAGTTGTTTCTGGGCTCAATGATGACCAACCGGTCCGATCAGAGACATTAATTACATTTAGTATTAGTGTAGTAAAGGATTACCGCAGCATTCTATTAGATACTGCTAATAGACATTGTGGGATGTTGGCTGTATCCTGATTTTAATGCTATGAATGACTGTAGGAGTCCATCGTAATTTTTTGTTTAACTTGATTATTACCAGAATTAGAACACCATGGCACTGCTGAGAAATTTGTTATAGATGCCATCTGTATGAAATGAGGCCGGATTTTTTTGAGTAGGTAACCGGCGATTGTATTGATTTCCATTTGGACAAATGGATTTTGCAGGGAAGCCCTAAAACTATAATAAAGGGTTGTGTAAAATGACAGTTTCCTTTGTATTGAGCATCTCCATCCTTTTGCAGGGGACCGCGGCGGTGTTGGCATTGCTGATCATTCCGTTGTCGAGAAAGGCCCTTGCCTGGATTTTGCTGTCCATTGCCTTCTTCCTGATGACGGTACGACGTTTGATCAGTCTTTTAACCCAGGAAAATATTATCTCCTCTGATATGTTGGTCTATGTCGATCCCGAGTGGGTGGCGCTGGGCATTTCCGTGCTTATGGTAGCAGGGGTGTATCATGTTCGTTATATATTCCAGAAACGGAATCAGGCCGAGGACAAATTGCGCGGAAGCGAGGATCGTTATGCCTTGGTCTGCCAGGGGGCCAATGATGGTATTTGGGATTGGGATATCGCTGCCAACAAGATTTACTATTCGCCGCGATGGAAGTCCATGCTGGGTTATGAAGATACGGATCGGCATATCGGTGATCAACCGTCGTCCTGGTTTGAACGTGTACATACCGCTGATCGCGATGAACTGAATAACCGTCTGACCAGACACCTGAAGGGACAAAGCACCCACTTCAGGCATGAATATCGTATGTTGCACAAAGATGGTCATTATCTCTGGGTGGCCAATCGTGCCATGGCCATATGGGATAGTGATGGTAATCCAACACGTCTGGTCGGATCGCAAAATGATATTACTGATCGCAAACTGGTAGAAGAACAAATCCTGCACGAGGCCTATCATGATGAACTAACCGGGTTGCCAAATCGGGCATCCTTTCTTGAGCTATTGGAACAAGCGGCCGAGAAAGCCGAAGACGACTCTACTTATCTTTATGCAGTGCTTTTTCTGGACCTGGACAGGTTCAAGGTTATCAATAACAGTCTTGGCCATAGTATTGGTGACAGATTGATTGTCGCCGTGGCCGATATGTTGCGAGGACTGGAGAGAGAGAGCATGAAGGTCGCCAGACTCGGCGGAGATGAGTTCATTATTCTGATAACGAATATTGGAGACAGGGATGAAATTGAACAATACGCCGATGAAGTTCGTATTGCTCTTGCGCAGCCCATGGAGCTTGATGGATATGAGGTACAAACCACGGTCAGCATTGGTATTGCTTTCAGCAGTATTTATCGTGACTTACCGGAGCATATATTGCGCGATGCCGATACGGCGATGTACCAGGCCAAGGAAAATGGCAAGGATTGTTATGAGGTTTTTAATGATACTATGCATGATGATGCGGTGCTTCGGTTGGAAATGGAATCGTGTCTGCGATATGCCATAGAACGGAATGAGCTGGAGATTCATTACCAGCCGATAGTGTCTCTGAAAACGGGTCGCTTGTCGGGTTTTGAGGCCTTGCTGCGATGGAATCACCCGGAGATGGGTTTGATTATGCCAGACCGGTTTATCCCCATTGCTGAGGAAACCGGCTTGATTATCCCCATTGGTGAATGGGTGCTGAGAAATTCCTGCAAGCAAGTGCAACTTTGGTTACAGGAAGTACCGGAAGCGGAGGGGCTTGCTGTCAGTGTCAATATTTCCAGTCTGCAATTTTCACAGAAAGATTTTGTTGCAAGAATCATCAATATTCTGCAGGAAAGTGGCCTGCAAGGCCATCATCTCCGACTTGAGATTACTGAGACGGCATTGATTCGTAATGTGGAATCGGCAATGAATATATTTCGGCAGTTGCACAAGGCTGGTGTCCTTCTATACCTTGATGACTTCGGAACCGGTTATTCTTCGTTGAGCTATCTGGTTCGCTTTCCGCTGGATGGCCTGAAGATAGACCGTTCTTTTATTCAGGCGCTGGATTCCACCAATGAACGCCCGGAGATCGTCAGCGCCATTATTGATCTGGCCAACAAGCTTGAAATTGATGTGGTCGCTGAGGGGGTCGAGGGAGTAGCACAATCCGAGAGACTGCATTTGCTTAATTGCGAACATGCCCAGGGCTATTATTTTTCCAAACCTATACCGGATGTGCAGGTTACAGGCATGATTGCCGATCACCGATTCACAGGCCGGTAAGGACCCAATAGATTAAGAAATATAAGGACGTGGTATACTAGCGGGGCATATGAAGCCGAGATTACTTTATAATATTGTTATTGCCCTTCTTTTGGGCGTTGTTTTCTTTCCCGGGTCTGCGCTTTCAGGGGAGGGTACGCCCCCGAACAAACTTCCGCTCACAAAGAAACAACTACAGCGTATTGATAATATTGTTCAGCGGATGAGCCTGCGCGACAAGGTCGGGCAGATGATTATGTGCTCTATTCTTGGCAAGAAGATGAATCCCCGCTTGAGGCAATTTCTAAGAGACGTTAAACCAGGTGGTTTGACCATATTCAATTATAATTTCAAGTCTTCGGCGCAACTACGAAAACTGAACCTCTCCCTGTTTCGGGAGTTTCCGGATATCAGACCCTTTCTTGCCATTGATCAGGAAGGGGGCGCTGTGACCAGAATTAAAGAAGATATGCCCGAGTTGCCTGGCAACATGGCATTGGGTGCGGCCGGGTCGATTGCATTATCACGTCGTGCTGGCGAGGTGCTTGGTGAAGGTTTGTCAGCACATGGCTTTAATATGAACCTGGCCCCGGTACTGGATATTAATACCAATCCAAAGAACCCGGTTATTGGCGTAAGAAGTTTCTCCAGTGATGCCAGACTGGTCGGAGACCTGGGCTCGGCATTGATTAATGGGTTGCAATCGCGAGGTGTGGTGGCTGTGGGTAAACATTTTCCGGGACATGGGGATACCTCAGGAGATTCACATGCAAAGCTGCCAGTATTGAACCATAGCAGCAAGTTCCTGAAAGGGCGCGAACTGATCCCGTTTGTTACTGCCATCCGTAAAGGAAATCTGAACGTTATTATGACCGCCCACATCGCCCTGCCAGGCCTGCACCAGGGCAGGCCAATACCGGCTACGCTTTCCCACAAGGTTCTTACTGATATTTTGCGTAATCAAATGTCCTATCAGGGCATAATTATGACCGATGGTCTGGAGATGAGAGGCTTGATAGGTACCGCGGGCACCATGGCGGCTGCCAGTGTTCGTGCCGTAAAAGCGGGTGCCGATATGATTAGCATTAATGCCGATCCCCTGGCTGTATATCGGGCGCGAGATGCCTTGTTGCGTGCCGTGCAGCAAGGCAATATTTCCAGAAAAAGAATTGATGCCTCCGTCAAGCGTATCCTTGCTACCAAATTACGTTACGGTGTCCTGGACAGGGCACCGCGCATTTATGCACCTAATGCGGCACAAAAGAAACGTTATTATAAATTGTCTCGTGAGTTGTCACTGAAATCAGCCACCTTGATCAAGAACCGCAATGATGTTCTGCCCATTACTGACAAGAAATACCGCAGCGTATTTGTTGTTGGACCATCTGATTTTGTGCGTCAGTTCCGGAGCAGATCCGGTAAGCTCAACATCCAGCAATTGGTTTACAAGAGAGGATACAGTACGGACAGACTGGTAAAATTGTTCCTGCAACGCAACAAGGTTAAACCGGATATAGTGGTTGTTGCATTGCGTAATGCCGATGATACGGCTGCGGCAATATTTTTAAAACAAAGATTAAAGAAACCGATGGCGCTTGTCAGCCTGGGTTCTCCTTATTTATTTGCGCGAATATCCATGGCCGATGCCCAGCTAGGCCTGTTCTCAAATACGAGAATGGCCTCTATTGTTGCTGCCGATATTGTCCGGGGCAGGAATGCACCGACCGGGAAATTGCCCGTTACTATTCCCGGTTTGTATCCTTTTGGTCATTCATTGACGTATTCGATTAAAAAGAAAACAGCATCGCGCCTGAGTCAGATGCGCCCTGATGGTCAAATAGCATCCCAATAAAAAGCCCGGCAAGCCGGGCTTTTTATTTTTTAACCAGATATTTTATGCTAGGCGGCATTTTTATCGTTTTTGCTATCAC
>CAJVXG010000139.1 GCA_913009215.1 uncultured Gammaproteobacteria bacterium
GGTATCCATCTCAAAAAAGGCGCCAATCTTCAATATACCACTCCGCTCCAACATGGATTCTGGCATGCGCCAGAATGACAACGTTCGCTGCAAGCGGCGGGGAATAGAACCCCAAGAGATTTAATCAGTCTTCACTCTCTTCTTTCCGCCCATACCGTGCTCAACGGCAATAACGGCGGCTTCGACCCTGGAGTGTACGCCGAGCTTTCTTAAAACAGATTTTACATGTAGTTTTACTGTACCATCAGTGATATCAAGGGCACGGGCAATAACCTTATTGCTTTCCCCCTGGGCAATATGGGTCAATATCTCCTGTTCGCGTGGTGTTAGCTCAGACAGAGGTGTGGCAGGTTCGGGGACTTCCTGTTCGGGCTTACCCTGGATAATGCGCGTCAGGGAACCAATCAATTCCTTGGCAACCACATTTTTCCCGGATATGGCATCCTGCAGGGCCGGGACCAGTTCTTCCGGATCCATATCCTTTAACAGGTAACCCTGGGCGCCGTTCCTCAGGGCCGTAGCCAGGTCCTGTTCATCGCGGCTCATGGTTAACATTAACACGGGTGTAGTGATACCCTTGCTGCGCATTTCTGTCAGCACATCAAGGCCGTTCATTTGTGGCATTCTTATATCAAGAAGAACAATATCGGGGTCTTTATCCTTAACAATATCGATACCATCTTTGCCATTTCCAGTGGAGGCGACGACCTCGATTTTACGACTCAGTAATAACTCCTCCAGACCTCTTCTGACCAGGGCGTGATCATCGATAAGCACAACCCTCACTGGTTAAGCTCCTGGTGATATTGTTTCAATGACGCGATGTCGTTATTGCCATTGGGTGAGAACAACAGGCAGATACGGGTACCTTCTCCGGCCTCACTTTCAATGTCGATAATACCGGGCAGGCGTGCGGCACGCTGTTGCATAATGGACAAACCAACCTGTTCCCCTGGACGACTGCTTGGTATGTTGTCAGGAAAACCCAGACCATCATCTTCTATCAGTATGGTACATCGATCCTCATCACCACTAACGAGTACACGGAGCGTACAGGCGTTACTGTGTTTGCGAGCGTTGGCTAAGGCCTCCTGGACAATGTGGAAGATTTGTACTTCCTGCACCGGAGACAGTTGATACTCTGGATTTTCCATTTCATTCTGGAAGAATGTGGATATACCGGTCTCGCCCTTCAAACGTAATAACAGGTCCTGGATGGTGGGGAAAAGCCCTCGGCCATCCATGCGTGTACGAAAATTACCCAGCAACTCCCTCAGACTGGTGTGCGCTTCTTCAACAGCGCTGCGTAAATTCTGCACTTCCTTCTGGGCCGGTCGATTGTTTCCTTTGTGTAGTAGCTCACCAAGCATCTTGATCTGGAGCCGCATACTCACCAGGGATTGCGCCAGGGAGTCGTGTAGTTCATTACCAATCATATTGCGCTCTTCCATGATGGCCAGTCTGCGCGCATTATCATCAAGGCGGGATTTTTCTACAGCCAGGCCAAGGTGCTTGCCGATGCTGTTCAGGAGATCACGCGCATCATTGCCAAGCTCAGCGCTGGGCCGCTCCAGGAAAAGATTATAAACACCAAGAATCTTGTCCCGGTATTGCAGGGGAACGACAATGAGCTCACTGCAATCACCGTCGATCATTTTGCAATTATTAAATTTCTCACAAGCGGCAACGCCTTGCTGGATACCAAAGCCTCCATGAATGGCAATATCACCACACATACAGCGGTTGATGTCCACCAGGTATTCCTGCTTGATGGTCTCTTCGTTTAAACCTCTGCTGGACACCAGCCGTGTCATACCATCGTCGGTCAACAGACGGACACTGGCTGCCTTGGCATCAACAAGGATCATCAGGGTATCGAGGAACTGTTCCAGTAATTCATCAAGGTTGTGTGCGGTACTGAGGCTGGTCGCAATTTCATAGAGAATTTCAAGAGAGCGACTTTTGCTGGCAATATGTTTTGTTTGGGTGCGTACCTTGATGTCCATATCTTCAGTGAGAAGCTTTAATTCATCCCCGAGGTGGCTGATGTCACCGGCCAGATCGCCGAACCTGATATCCTGATCTACGGAGCGATTCTGCAGCAAGGGTGTGGTACGCAGACGAGTTAACGGCTTAATCAATTGTTGCCGTAACATGTGTATAACAATCACAATACAAATAATACCAATAAGCGAGACACCAGATAGTAATAAAACCGCCCACTCAGGGTTCATAAGGCCTCCGAGAGAGAAGAATAATATCGGAAGCAGAACAAACACGGCCGTCAGGGCCAATAATGGCCACAACAGACCGCTACGAGACAGTATCTCCAGTTGTATAGAGAGGGGAGATCGGCGCTTATTATGGGGCAGGGATCGGGTTGTGGATGGTATCTGGTTTTGCGCAGTTGCCATGACGGTTGAGTATTGCCAGTGCTGACAGGGGCAATATTAGCAAAAACTAATCAACAGTGATAAACAAATAATAAAGCGGTTTGAGTAGAGTTGGAAATATATGTAAGTACCTGTTAATAAAGATATTATTTATGAGTCAGCCTGTTTATGCCTGGGATCATTAGGATTTTTAAAAATAAAATGAAACTGATCGGGTTCTAACTCCACATAATCTATAACAGTATCCTTGAGCAGCAGCTGAGCCGAGGGGGCAATAATGACGCGAACATCGGAGGATTTAACCAGCATATCTTCTTCATCTATGTCATCGAAACCCATGCCGTATTCAATGGTTCCATCGGCTTCTTTTTTGGCGGCAATACGTAAATACATTTCGTCTGCTTCGGTTTCAGTTGCCGATCTTAGAATTTGTTTGGCGGCGGCTTCAGTTAAAGTAACCATTGTATAAGTTCCTGTATATCGATTAATTTACAAATGTTTTTGCTAATCTGCTATTTTGACATTGCTTAATGAACAGAATAAATCGCTCGACCCACCTGGTGTTGCTGTTGCGAAGATGGCTATAACTGGCAAGTACATTCTTATAGAGAATGCCATCACGTTTACCATCAATACCATAACCGCGGTTTACGTGATAGGCATATTCAAAATCAGAGCTCTTGTAAACAGCGTCAGAATAATGGAATTCATGCGCCTTGAATATGACAGGTTGATCGGTCGAGCCCCGGGTGTCCCATGGATGTCGATCGGTTACCTCGAGTTCCACATAGCCTCGTCCAATGGGTTTATTTTGTATTCTGGTATGTATAGGCAAAACGCCGATCATATTATATGTTTTATCGGCCACTGTGATGGTTTCTGCAAGATACATCAAGCCACCACATTCGGCATACACCGGCAAACCGGATTCAATAGCTGATTTAATTTTGGTCTTCAGCGAGGTGTTGTTTTGCAATAATTCAGCAAAGGACTCCGGGAAACCGCCACCAATCATAAGTCCATCTATATCCGGTAATTGCTTGTCATTAAGTGCATCAATAAAAACCAGTTCGACGCCATGCTGCTGTAATGCATCAAGGTCATCGGCATAATAAAATCCAAATGCCCGATCACGGACAATACCAAGCTTGATAGAGCAGGTCGTTGCAGCAGGGGGTAAATGTTCCGCCAGTGCTATCGTTTTGGCCGTTTGGGCAATATCTATGATTCGTTTAATGTCGACCTGGTCCTGAATGATGGCGGCTATTTTGCTTATTTGTTGCTGCGCTTCCATTACCTCATTGCTGGGGATCAAGCCAAGATGCCTCTCTTCGATGAACAAGTCCTTGTGATTATGTACGGCGCCTATAACCGGTATATCGGTATAATACTCCAATGCCTGTCTCAGTTTATGCTCATGTCTCGGACCACCTACCTTGTTCAGTATGACTCCGGCAATGTGGATGTCGGCATCAAAATTCCGGTAGCCCTGAACCAGGGGTGCAATCCCACGGGTGATGCCCCGTGTGTCCAGCACCAGGATCACGGGCGCACCAATCAGTTTTGCTAATGCGGCATTACTGTCGCGGCCATCGACGGATAAACCATCATGTAAGCCCTTGTTTCCCTCAATAAGACTGATATCCGATGCGGCATTGTGTATTGAAAACAGGGTTTCTATTTCCGCAGCGGTCATCTGGAAAAAATCCAGATTGTAACAGGGTTGTTTACAAGTATGGGCAAGCCAAAGCGGATCGATGTAGTCCGGCCCCTTTTTAAAAGGTTGCACAGACAATCCGCTGGACTTGATGGCAGCGCATAAACCGAGGGTGACAACGGTTTTGCCAGACGATTTATGTGCTGCGGATAAATATATATGCGCCATGGGTTTAGCTTAGGTGAAGTACCGT
>CAJVXG010000140.1 GCA_913009215.1 uncultured Gammaproteobacteria bacterium
ATAACGCAGGGCATAGGATTTTTTCTGGGTGTTTCCACTAAAAATATACATATTGGGTAATGATTCAATATCCAGACGCTTACAGCATGCCTTGAGGCGAGAATACAAATCCGGATGTTGTTTGGCGCCAATTTCGATCGCATGCCCCTTGAGATGCGCCACCAGTCGGGCACGACGGATAAAATCTATGAAATAGACTAGAATGATGGCTAGTGCAACGGTTAAGGCGACATAATCCAGACCAACATAGGCCCAGGTGCGTCGCATGGCAAAAAGCGCAAAAAACACCAGACCCAACCAGAAGCAGGATGACAGAATTACCGAAACGATAAACAGTAATTTTTGCCGTGATGCAGGTTTATCCATTAGCGATGTTGGCCTGGAAATTTGTACGACTCAGCAGCATTGACAACATACTTCCTGTGCTCTGTTCGGCAAGATATGTCCATTCATTCCGTTGTCGTTGTTGTAGAGCAATAAGTACATTGTAACAAGCATGAAGCGACTGGCCTCCAAATTTGTTTTTGTTATGCGCTGGGGATTGCGCATCCTTCTTCTGCTTCTAATTGTAGACCTATTTTATGTCGCTGTGACATGGCCAGACTGGAAACAAATCGCACGTGGCCCCATCCCCAAGTCCAACTTTATCAAACAATATCAGGCAAAACGCAAAAAAAACCGGTCCCTGCCAAGACTTTCATGGCAAACAGTACCACTGGACGATATCCCGGATGCCATGCAGCGCGCCGTTATTGCCGCAGAGGACAGCCGTTTTTTCAAACATAAGGGTTTTGACCTCATTGCCCTCAAGCAGGCCATGGATTACAACTGGGAAAAGGGCCGTATGGTTTTTGGCGGCAGTACCATTACCCAGCAAACCGTAAAAAATCTTTTCCTGAGTTCCGCACGGACACCGATACGAAAATGGCACGAAATCATTCTGACCTGGGGTATAGAGGCCAATTTACGCAAGACCCGTATCATGGAAATCTATCTTAATACGGCGGAATTTGGACCCGGTATCTACGGGGTGGAATCGGCAGCACAGTATTATTGGGGACTACCGGCCTCACGACTGAGCCAGCGCCAATGTGCAGAACTGGCCGCTACCCTGCCCTCGCCCAGGAAGCACAACCCGCAGACCCGTACCAAGCGTTTTCTCCAGCGTTCGGACAAGGTGATGCTGTGGATGAAGAAACACCAGAAGAATGCCGAAAAAAGGAAGTTGGAACGGGAACAACGCAAATCCAGGACTCCGGTTACGGACCGTTCACGCCGGAAGAAAAAGCGCCGATGAGACGGATATACCGTTTCTTCCCGAACGGTTATAATCCCTCACCCTATTTATAGACAACAGCGAAGACGATCCCTTGACGTTTCAGCAACTGATCATGGCCCTGCAACAGTACTGGTCCGGTCATGACTGTATATTATTGCAACCATACGATATGGAAATGGGTGCCGGCACCTTTCATCCCGCGACCTTTTTGTGGTCCATCGGGCCGGAACCCATGCGTGCCGCTTATGTGCAACCCTCGCGGCGCCCCACCGATGGTCGTTATGGCGAGAACCCGAATCGTCTGCAGCATTATTACCAGTACCAGGTGGTACTGAAGCCGTCACCACTGGATATCCAGGAGCTCTATCTCGGTTCGTTACGCAAGATAGGCATTGATCCCCTGGTACACGATATACGTTTTGTTGAAGACAATTGGGAGTCACCCACGCTTGGGGCCTGGGGCCTGGGTTGGGAGGTCTGGTTGAACGGCATGGAAGTGACTCAGTTCACGTATTTTCAGCAGGTCGGTGGTCTCGAGTGTCGACCCGTTACCGGCGAGATCACTTATGGTCTGGAGCGCATCGCCATGTATCTGCAGGGCGCGGACAATGTGTTTGATCTGCAATGGACCAATGACTATACCTATGGCGATGTGTTCCATCAGAATGAGGTGGAATTCTCGGCATTCAATTTTGAACATGCCGATGTCGATATCCTGTTCCAGCTATTTGATAATTGCGAACAACAGTCGCAACAACTGCTGTCGGAGAACTTGCCCTTGCCGGCTTATGACCAGGTATTAAAGGCCTCCCATACTTTTAATCTGCTGGATGCCCGCCATGCTATCAGTGTTACCGAGAGGGCGCGTTACATAGGGCGCGTGCGCAACCTGGCACGCGCCGTGGCTGAGGCCTATTACCGGAGCAGAGAGAGCCTGGGTTTCCCGCGAGGCAAGAGATAACGGTATGGCGAAGAAAAAGAAAAAGACAGCGAAGAAGAAAAAACCGGTGGCCGCAAAATCCAGGGCCGGTGATCTGCCTTTGTTGTTTGAGCTGGGGACCGAAGAGTTACCGCCAAAGAACCTGAAGTACTTGAGCGATGCCCTGGGACAGCTTCTATATAAGGGTCTCGAAGATGCCGGCCTGACCACAAACAAGAGCGCGGAGTATCGTTTGTTTGCGACGCCACGCCGGCTGGCCGTGCTGGTGCCCGGTGTATGCATACAACAACCAGACCGTGTTAACGAGCGTCGGGGGCCGGCGCTGCAAGCGGCATTTGATGCCGACGGCAATGCCACCAGGGCAGCGCAGGGATTTGCCCGGTCCTGCGGTGTCGCAATAGAAAAACTGGAACGGCTGGAGACCGACAAGGGGACCTGGCTGGTTTTTCAACAGAAAGAAAAGGGTCAGGCGGCGAAGGCCCTGATCCCGGACATTATTGCCAATGCCCTGAAACAACTGCCGATCGCCAAGCGTATGCGCTGGGGTGATCTTGACGTTGAATTTGTCCGACCGGTGCACTGGCTGGTCCTGTTGCATGGCGATAAAGTGATTAAGACGGATTTGTTGTCTGTAGCGGCCGGTCGTATGAGTTATGGCCATCGTTTCCACCAGCCCAGGGCCTTCAGGATCGAATCGGCCAGCAAATATGAAGCCGTATTGAAAAAGAATTACGTCATCGCCAGTTTTGCCGAGCGGCAGCAAAAGATACTGGATGGTGTACATCGCCTGGCCAAGAAACAAAAAGGCAAGGCGCTTATTGATGCCGGTTTACTGGATGAGGTCACCAGCCTGGTGGAAAGGCCAGAACCGGTTCTGGGCAGTTTCGACAAGGACTTTCTGCAGGTACCGGCTGAGGCCCTGATTACCACCATGCAGGACAACCAGAAGTATTTTCCACTAAGCAATAGCAAGGGAAAGCTGCTGCCTTATTTTATTACCATCAGCAATATCAAAAGCAGGAAAGTAGCTATGGTGCGCGAGGGTAACGAGCGTGTGTTGCGTGCTCGCTTTGCCGACGCCCGGTTCTTTTGGGAGACCGATCGCAAAAAAAGACTCGACAGTCATGTCGAGGCACTGGGACATGTGGTGTTCCATAAAAAACTGGGTTCGGTACTGGACAAGGTACAACGTATACAAAAGCTGGCGTTGCTAACAACCAATCAAATTGGTGGTGATGTGGCACTGACAGAACGAGCCGCCCGCTTATGCAAGGCTGATCTGATGACCGGTATGGTCGGTGAGTTTCCGGAGTTGCAGGGCATCATGGGTCGTTATTATGCTGCGCACGACGGCGAGCCGGATGAGGTCGCTACGGCCATCAAAGAACATTATTGGCCACGTTTTTCAGGCGATGTCCTGCCACAAAGCAAAACCGGACAGGCCCTGGCCATTGCCGACAAGCTCGACAGCCTGCTGGGCATATTTTCGGTGGGTGAGGTACCAACCGGCGACAAGGATCCCTATGGTTTGCGCCGTGCCGCGCTGGGGGTATTGCGCATTATGATAGAACAGAAGCTTGATGTTGATTTGCAGGCATTACTTGCAGCAGGCCTTGCCGCCTATTCCTCGGCCGATACCAGCACAACGACAGCGGTATACGATTATATGATGGAGCGCCTGCGCGCCTATTATCGCGACAGTGGCATTGCCCATGATGAATATGCCGCTGTATTGGCCTGTCGCCCGGCTCGGCCCCTGGATTTTGATTTGCGCATCCACGCGGTGCGTGCGTTCCGCAAACTGCCAGAGGCAGAGGGTCTGACGGCGGCCAACAAACGCATTCATAATATTCTCAAACAGGCAGGGTTAAAGGATCTGGATCACGTCGCTGATGAACTGTTGACGGAAAAGGCAGAGCAAGAGTTGAATAATATCCTGATTACCGCAAAACAGGCGGTCACACCCTTGTTCAACAAGGGGGAGTATACTGCGGCAATGAAAAAACTGGCCGCGTTACGACCTGCGGTGGATGCCTTTTTTGATCAGGTGATGGTTATGG
>CAJVXG010000141.1 GCA_913009215.1 uncultured Gammaproteobacteria bacterium
CTTGGCCAGGGACTCCAGCGGTAGACTGGCAGCCAATAACAGGATAATGCCGGCAACCAGGGTGGAGGAAATGATCGGTGTGCGGGTCCCGGGGTGTAACCGGCCCAATATTGATGGCAACCAGCCTTCCTTGCTCATGCCATAGAGTATTCTGGATGCCATGATGATTTGAATCAGAATGCCATTGGTAATAGCGAACATGCCGAGGAGGCTGATGATAACGGGTTTGTTGCCAGTGGATTGTTGATAGATCATGGCCAGTGGCGCATCGCTGTCCGCCAGCTGTTCGATGGGGACAGCAAGTACAGCGATGATGGCGATCAGCATATAAAAAAAGGTGGCGAGGATTATAGTAAGTACGATGCCCCTGGGGATGGTCTTCCTTGGCGATTTTACTTCCTCGGCGACATTGACCATGTCTTCGAATCCGATATAGGCATAGAAGGCCAGGAAGGCGCCAAGAAAGATGCCCTGCCAGACAACAAAATCAGCAGCAGGGATCAGTTCGGGCAATCTTTGCGGCAGGGCCGACAGTTTGTCGGCGCCAACACCAATAATGATGCAGAGCCCCAGGATCTCGAGGATGGTAAACAGGGCAGCAATAGCCACCGCCTTGGTGATATCCCAGATGGATACCAGTGCCAGGATTACGATTAATAAAGCCATGATCAGCACTGCCGGCCAGGACAGGAATACATTAAAGTAGGCGGCAAAGCCCCGCGCCATGGTAGCGGCGGAGACAATTCCACCCGTGGCGATTAATAAACCGACCAGTACCGAAAGCCACTGAAGATTAAAACCTTGTTGCAGATAAACTGCTTCCCCTGCACTGTGTGGAAAACGACTGGACATTTCGGCGTAGGTGCAGGCCGTGATGGCGGCAACTATGGAGGCGACAAAGAAGGCGATGGGTAAAAATAACCCGGATGATGCGGCTACCTTGCCAATCAATACGTAAATACCGGCGCCAAGAATATTGCCCAGGCCGTAAAGAGTGAACAGGGGCAGATTCAGACTACGTTTAAGTGTTGTTTGCGACACAAGGCAGTATAGGGTTATGTAAAGACCTTAGGGTATATATCACAACCGTTTCCATTACCAAACCGGAGCAGGAATAATATTTAATCGAGGCAGTAGCGGGCCTTGATTGGTTTGTGTTGGGGTTCTATTCTCCGCCGCTTGCGGCGAACGTTGTCATTCTGGCGTATGCCAGAATCCATGTTGGAGCGGAGTGATATGTTGAAGATTGGCGCCTTTTTTGAGATGGATACCGGCCTGCGCCGGTATGACGTTAATACCCCGTCCGTTTGCGGCTGGGTTGTGTTTATTCGACTAACAACCAGTGAGCCCGGAATCGTAGTTTTCCAGGTATGGGCAATTCGATAATACCCTGTTGCCGGCGCAAATGTCTCAGATAGAGTATTGCCGAGCGGAAGCCGAGCCTGAAAGAGCGGCGCAGGTAACGGACATCATTGAGTTTGCCGCCTTTCAATGCGTGTCGGAAACCGGCGCAGAAACGCTCGGGCAGCAAGGTACGCGGGATTTGCAATCCCAGGTCCTCTGGTGTTGGATAGTGGCAGCTCATCATGCACCCCTCTTTTCAATTCCCTCATTCTTAATATATAGACCAGCCAATATTGCTTTGTGTTCATGAAATGAGATAATTGGCCTGAAATTAGTGCGAAAAATCAGTAATATCGATGGTCAGGCCTGCTTGCAGACAGGTCAGCAGGCAGGATTGTCGGTACCGCTATGCAGATTAGTGGCCCATCAAACTTTATCGGCTTGGAACAGTCAAACGGTTATGGGATGATAGGCCCGGCGGATTGCTGTAAATAGATAAAGCTACTTATCCAAATTAATGAAGAGGAACTCCATGATTTCAAGAATTGTGTTAATGATTTTTACTCTCGTTTTTGTTGTGGCGGCAGGGGCTGCACCACTGAAAACGAATAAACAAAGAGCCAGTTATATATTCGGTTATCGCTTTGCAACAGATATGAAGTCGCGAGGTCTGGATTTTGATGCCAATGCCGTAGCGCAAGGTATTCGCGATTTTAATCGTAAGAGAAAACCGGCCTTGACCAATAACCAGGTCAAAAGCGCCATGCAATATGTGCAAAAGAGAATGACTGCGCGTCGTAACGTGGTCACTAAAAATCTCAAGCTATTGGCAGTGAAGAATTTGAAGGCCGGAAAGGCATTCCTGGTCAAGAACAAGAAAGCCAAGGGTGTCAAAACTACCTCCAGTGGTTTGCAATACATAATTATCCGGGAGGGCAGTGGAAATAAACCAAAGCTTTCGAATGAGGTCGTAGTTCATTACAAGGGCACCCTGATTAATGGCAAGGTATTCGACAGCTCTTATCGTCGTGAGAAGCCGGTGACATTTCAGGTAGGAAATGTGATCAAGGGTTGGCAAGAGGCGTTACAATTGATGAAGAAGGGTGGCAAGATAAAGGTCTTTATTCCATCCGATCTGGCCTACGGTTTGCGTGGCAGTCGTACTATTGGTCCTAATGAAGTGCTGATTTTCGATGTCGAATTGATCGATATACGTAAACCAAAGAAGAGCTGATTATCCCCGATACAAGGAGATCAAATCACGCACAACTTTGTTGTGCGTGATTTTTTTTTGCGATGACAAAAATAGATATTGCTATCCTGAAAAACAGGGTACTGCATTTGTTGCAACAGCATGGTGAGGGTATTTCAGAGACCCGCTTGTTAAAGGCGTTGCAGAATCCAGAAAACGGCGGTGAGATATACCACAGCAATAATATTACCGATTTGTTCCGTATCCACTTCCTGCTTCTTCATGCGCTCTATTTATTGCAGGATGAATTACTGCAGGGCCAACAAGCCTGTCTGGAAATCAGCCCTCTGAACTTTCAGATACATCCTTTTGATACCGCACGACAAAACGATATTACCGAACACGACACGCTAAGAGTGTTCTATAGTGACTTGTCCAACCTGGATAACGTAGATGAGCAGCAGCTTGGTCGGTGGCTGGGGAAATTCTGGGTCAGCCTGCCGGCAAACGAAAGGAGAAAGCAGGCGCTGGCAACGCTGGGGTTGCAGGATCCGGTGGACGACATGGCCATTAAAGAACAATACCGGCGTTTGGCTATGCGCCATCACCCGGATCGTGGCGGGGATAATGAGACCTTGCAGTCGATCAATATTGCCATGAAGATTTTGTCAGGAGAAATATGAGAAGCCAGTAGCGTCTGGATATTGGTAATGAAGTTTATTATCGTGCTTTACGGAAAGTATAGACAGGGTGCGGGTGTTTTCTGGTCAAAAGGAGGTTGAAGATTTGCGATATTGTCACTATATAAGGAAAGAGTAATATTCCTGTTTGGTAGAAAATGCCATTTGGGGTATCCGTTTCACTTGTTCTGTCGGAAAAAAATCTGGAAAGTTATTATGGTTATTGAATTAACAAAAGACAGCCTGAAAGGTGCGATCGCTGACAATGATATTATCATTGTTGATTTCTGGGCCCCGTGGTGCGGACCATGCCGGTCATTTGCCCCGATCTATGAGAAAGCGGCTGAAGCAAACCCGAATATCTGCTTTGCCAAGGTCAATACGGAAGAGGAGCAGGAACTGGCATCGGTCTTTAACATTCGTTCGATCCCGACGCTGATGGTGTTCCGTGAACAGATCGTACTTTTCGCCCAACCTGGGGCCATGCCGGAACAGGGATTGACAGACTTGATTGAGAAGGTGCAGGCGTTGGATATGGATGAGGTACGCAAGCAAATCGCTGAAGCCGAGGCCTCTGCCGAAACAACTGGCAATTAAGATTCTGCTTTAGAGAGTCACGGCACGTAATTGTGCGGCCGCCTGTTCCGGGCTGATGGTGTTTACGAACAGCCCGGAGCCGAGCTCAAAACCGTTGGGGATGCTGGTGCGCGGACATATCTCCAGGTGCCAGTGAAAGCTGGCCTCGCATTCCAGACCATAGGAATCGTGCGGCAGGGAATGGAAAAAGTAATTGTATTGCGCCCCTCCCAATACGGCATCCAGCCTGGCCATGGTTCGTTGCATGACCCGGGCAAAGTCTTGCAGATCATTTTCGGTAGTACGCAGATAGTCGGCCTGGTGTTTAATCGGCAGGATATGTACTTCCCACTCATAGCGGCTGGCAAAGGGTTTGATGGCAATAAAACGCTCACCCCTTTCCACTACATACTGACCAACGTCTATTTTTCTTCGCACTTCCCCTGAATCGCGATTATAGACTGTGGCCTC
>CAJVXG010000142.1 GCA_913009215.1 uncultured Gammaproteobacteria bacterium
CTCGTAGAGGAAATTATTGCCCCCGCTGTATCAATGATGATTGGTGAATTTGATCCTGGGCGGGTAGAAAAGAAAAATGAGTCTTATAAAAAACATTACAAGACTCTGATTGAAGCGCCCGCTTCCCAGGATAGTGTTACGACGCTTTATCAACATGCATTAAAAGCGCTGTACGAGATTCTTAAGAAAGATTTTACGATCCGGGAAAAGAGCGTCAAGAAACCGACTAGTGATTTTCTGCAATCGGTTATAAGGGAAAATGATATTGAAGAAGCAAACGCATGTTCCTCAAATAATTGCACAATAGGTGAGAGATAATACGATGAATTCATTAAATAATTTTCTATTTATTGTATTTCCCTACATAGCGATCGCTGTGTTTTTCGTTGGGTCTGTTTACCGATATAAATCGTCGAGATTCAAATATTCGAGCTTATCCTCACAATTCCTTGAGGGTAAAAAAGTCTTTTGGGGAATTGTTCCTTTCCATTTCGGGATACTGCTATTGTTTGTCGGACATTTGGTCGTCTTCCTGTTTCCAGAAGCAGTGCTGCGCTGGAACAGCGATCCTGTTCGCCTGGTTCTGCATGAAGCAATAGGGTTTACCTTCGGGATATCCGTATTGCTAGGGTTGACGATCTTGATTGTCAGGCGCTGGTTTAATCCAAGATTGCGAGTAGTCACCAACCGCATGGATGTCTTTATTGAGCTATTGCTCTTGTCTCAGATTATTCTGGGTTGCTGGATTGCATTGGGTTATCGTTGGGGGTCGTCGTGGTTTGCATCTGACCTCTCGCCTTATCTATGGTCGATTGTTACGCTTGACCCGCAAATTGCGGCAATCAGCGCCTTGCCTGTCGTGATCAAACTCCATATCGTTGGCGCATTCTTGATTCTTCTATTAATCCCTTTCTCACGTTTGGTCCATTTTCTGGTGGCGCCATTTCATTATATATGGCGCCGTTACCAGGTTGTGATGTGGTATTGGGACAAAAAAGATATTCGCGATCCCAAGACGGCATGGCAGGCTACCCGACCAAAGAACAACTGATTGTAGTATCAGCTGAGGTAGCTTCTGAAGTATCGGAGTGGATAGACTGTGATAAAGAAAGCAACCGCAAAGTCTCATAAAGCCCTGTTCTTAAACACGACCGCATTTACCGTTTGTTTTGCGGCGTGGATGCTCAATGGTGTTCTGGTTACCTTCCTGGCCTCGAACCAGGTGTTTGACTGGGGCCCCGTGGAGATTGGCTGGTTGATGGGTATTCCGGTACTGACAGGCGCCATCTTTCGTTTGCCGGCAGGGATGTTGACCGATAAATTCGGTGGCAAACCCGTTTATGGGGGATTGCTGCTGTTGACCGCTGTCCCCATGTACCTCCTTACTTATGCCGATAGCTTTATGACATTCGCGATCGCCAGTTTCGGATTCGGTATGGTAGGTGTGAGTTTTGCCATTGGTATTGCCTATACCTCCGTGTGGTATCCGAAAAAAAATCAAGGGACGGCCCTGGGCATCTTTGGCGCAGGAAATGCCGGTGCGGCATTAACCCTGGTTTTTGCGCCAACACTGTTGAACCATCTTACCGATAATGGTGCCAATATTGAGGGCTGGCGTCAGTTACCCATTTATTATGCGGCTATGCTGGCCATCATGGGGGTCATATTTTTTATTTTTGCCGATAATAGGAAACCGGCTGCCCATAAAAAAAACTTTGTACAAATGCTGCGGCCATTAAAAGATCTGCGGGTGTGGCGTTTTGGGCTTTATTATTTTCTGGTGTTTGGTTGCTTTGTGGCCTTTTCCCAGTGGCTCGTTCCCTATTTCGTCAATGTCTATTATCTGCCACTGGTGACAGCCGGTATCCTGGCTGCATTGTTTAGTTTTCCGTCCGGGGTCATTCGGGCCGCGGGGGGCTGGATGTCCGATAAATGGGGCGGTAGGGCGGTGATGTACTGGGTCCTGGGGCTGTCCGTGGCTATCAGTTTCATGCTCATTGTTCCGAAAATGGAGATTTATTCCCCCGGCAAGGGAATTATGGCCAAACGAACGGGAACGGTGACCGCAGTCACAAAAGCCCATATCGTTGTCGACAAGCTACGCTATCCAGTCAAGAAAAAAACCGGGGAACTGGATAATCTGGATGACCGTATCGTGGTCTTCCCGACCAAAACCACCTGGCAAGAACCGGTTGTGAAGGTAGGGGACAAGGTTAAACGTAGACAGCTCCTCGCCAAGGGGGTAACAATGATCTATTTTCAGGCCAATGTATGGATTTTTGCCGGCTTTGTGCTCGTGTTAGGCAGTGTCTGGGGGGTGGGCAAGGCCGCTGTCTATAGGCTGATTCCCGATTACTACCCCAAAGAGGTCGGCGTGGTCGGGGGTATGGTGGGCGTACTTGGCGGCCTGGGGGGTTTTATCAGCCCCATTATATTCGGATATTTATTAGAGGGTACGGGCCTGTGGACCAGCGCCTGGATGTTTATATGGGTCCTCTCGGTCATCAGCCTGTTCTGGATGCACAATGTGATTGTGCGTATGGAGCATAAGGAACACCCAGAAGACGATAACAAGATCTGATGTGTGGCCGACAGAATTACAAATTAACTATGAGTAGGTTAAACAATGAGCGATATTAAAAAATGGGAAGTTGAAGATAACGAATTTTGGGAGTCCACAGGAAAGAAGGTAGCGACACGAAATCTCTGGATTTCCATTCCCAGCCTGCTTTGCGGATTTGCCGTTTGGCTGATGTGGGGCATCATTACCGTCCAGATGCTCAACCTGGGTTTTGATTTTACAAAATCAGAGTTGTTCACGCTTATGGCCATTGCCGGATTGACCGGCGCCACCTTGAGGATACCCAGCACCTTTTTCATCCGTATCGCTGGTGGAAGAAATACAATTTTCTTTACCACGGCCTTATTGATGATCCCTGCTATTGGGGCGGGGTTTGCATTACAGGATAAAAATACCCCGCTGTGGATATTCCAGATACTGGCCTTCCTTTCCGGTTTTGGTGGCGGCAATTTCGCGTCCTCCATGTCTAATATCAGCTTCTTTTTCCCGAAACGCGTGCAGGGGACCTCTCTGGGACTCAATGCCGGGCTGGGGAACTTCGGTGTCACCACCATGCAGATTCTGGTGCCATTGTTGATGACCGTAGGGGTATTTGGCGGTACATCGATGATCCTGGAAAACAGTAGCGGCACCCTGATCGGGAAAATCGCGGCCGGTACTGAAACCTATATTCAGAATGCCGGGTTCTTGTGGTTGGTATTTCTTGTCCCGCTTGCCTTTGCCGGCTGGTTTGGCATGAACAACCTCGTGACTGAGAGGGTTACGCCACACCCTGGTTCACCCTTTAACGCGTTTGCGAAAATTACCGGACTGCTGTTGATCGGTTTTGTCACTGCCGCTGCAGGCTTGTATCTTCTGCTCCCCGAACCGACAGGGATAGGACTGCTAAGCAAGTGGATTGTCTTACCTCTGGTCATTGTCGCGACGGTATTGATGATGCGCTATCTCACTACCGGCGGACTGCAGCAAAACCTGAAGCGGCAATTCAAAATCTTTGAGAATAAACATACCTGGGCCATGACTATCATCTATATCATGACCTTTGGTTCGTTCATCGGTTATTCGGCGGCCTTCCCATTGGCGATCAAGGTGATTTTTGGCTTTACTCACGTACCGGGCCCCGATGGCGTACTGGTGCATGATGTGATTAACCCCAATGGCCCGAGTGCCCTGATGTATGCCTGGATGGGTCCCTTTATCGGCGCACTAATTCGACCGGTAGGGGGCTGGATCTCAGACAAGGTGGGCGGGGCCAAGGTGACACAGATCGTCTCCATCGTCATGATTGCTTCTGCCCTGGGCGTGGCCTATTTTATGGCCGCGGCTTATAAGTCGCCCACCCCCGAGCAGTATTTCTGGCCGTTCTTTGGGTTGTTTATTATTCTGTTTACCGCCACCGGGGTAGGAAACGGTTCGACGTTCCGGACCATCTCCCAGGTATTCAATGCAGAGCAGGCAGGCCCGGTCCTGGGCTGGACATCGGCCGTTGCCGCCTACGGCGCCTTTATCATCCCCAAGGTCTTTGGCGAACAAATCAAGGCGACAACCCCTGAATATGCCCTTTACGGGTTTGCCATATTCTATGCGATCTGTCTCGCGATAAATTGGTGGTTCTATATGCGGCCTAATGCCTATGTCAAGAATCCTTAAGACTTGAGATTAG
>CAJVXG010000143.1 GCA_913009215.1 uncultured Gammaproteobacteria bacterium
GAATGTGAAATCTTCTGAGCCCAGGCTTAGAAATATTAACTATTGATTACAGTAGCTTAAGGGCAGACGGTCTGAAATGCCCGTTTTCCCGGAATTGAAAATTGCCTATTTTTGTCTATCTTTTAATAGGGACCCCAGTATTGAAAAGAATATGGTAGCCCCCATTATATTAGTAGAGCTTTGTGATATTTTTCACAGCTTGTCTGCGGAGTGATTGTTTGTTCAGGCGGCCAGCAGGGCCATAATTATTTATTAGAGGAAGCGGGATAATCAGCATGCATACAGCGGAGTCATTACTTTCTGTTGATAAGGTCGAGGACTATGCGGTAACCCATGGCCATTCCCTCTATAGCCCACTTCTTGAAGAAACCATTAATCTAAAACTGCTGAGCTACAATATTCAGTCTGGTATTGAGACCTATAAATATCGGCACTACCTTACCCGCAGCTGGCGCCATGTGTTCCCCAACGCGGAACGTCAACAAAATCTGCAACAGATCTCCGAATTGATCAATGAGTACGATATTGTGGCTTTGCAGGAAGTGGATGCCGGAAGTCTGCGTAGCCGTTTTGTTAACCAAACTGAGTATCTGGCAGAGCAAGCCTATTTCCCCCATTGGTATGATTTGACCAACCGTAATCTGGGTATGTTGGCACAACAAAGCATCGGTCTGTTGAGTCGTGTGAAATGTAGCCAGGTGATGGAACACAAGCTGCCTGGTTTTATACCGGGTCGTGGCGCATTAATGGTACATCTGGGTAACGATAGCAACCCGTTGCTATTGGTGACGTTGCATCTGGCGCTGGGTCGACGTGCGCGTCGACGCCAATTACAGTATGTTGCCGATATCGTTAAGGAGTATCAGTATGCCATTGTCATGGGAGACATGAACTGTGTTGCCGACAGTCACGAAATGGCTATTCTTGAGGACCGGGCTGGTCTGCAGCAACCTGACGATAGTAATCTTTACACTTTCCCCAGCTGGAGACCGTTTCGTAACATTGATCAGATCCTGGTCACCCCCAATATTTCAGTACGTGACGTCAGTGTATTAAATTATCCACTTTCAGATCATTTGCCATTATCGATGGATATCGAGTTACCACGCAGCATTATTCAGTAATTTTCACCCGTACTTCACTGGTCTCACTCGTCGTAATTACTTCATAATCAAGTTTATATCAGGGATAATAGCCTCCCTGGTTTGCGCCTTTTGGTGCATAAATAGAACAAGCTCAAGTCATTGGAACAAGTTTAAATTCATTATGCTGGAAATCGCGCTGGCCATTTTGGCCGTTCTCGGTGGTTTTGTGATCCTGGTCTGGGCTGCCGACCGGTTCGTTATCGGTGCATCGGCCACGGCGCGAAACCTTGGCGTGTCACCATTAATTATTGGTTTGACCATTGTCAGTTTTGCCACGTCGGCGCCAGAAATGTTTACATCCGCCATCGCTTCACTACAAGGTAACCCTGGCCTGGGTATAGGTAATGCCGTGGGCTCCAATATCGCCAATATCGGTCTCATTCTTGGCATCACGGTCCTGATTGCACCAATAAAAGTGCAATCCAAATTGATTAAACGGGAATATCCGATATTGTTTGCCATTACGATTCTGGCAACATTGTTGGTAATTGATAACCGGCTGGATATTGTAGACGGCATTATCTTGCTAACAGGTTTGAGTGCCATGTTGTACTGGATGGTGCATATGGGTTTGAAGGAACGCCATAAGGATATTATTGAAAAGGAGTTTGAGGCCGAGATCCCGAGATCAATGCCAATGGGGAAGGGCATTTTCCTGTTAGTGATTGGTCTTGTTGGCTTGGTGCTGGGTTCGAAAGTACTGGTCATGGGCGCTGTCTTCATTGCTGACAAGATGGGAATGACCGATCTTGTCATTGGTTTAACTATTGTTGCCATTGGTACCAGCCTGCCGGAATTGGCGGCATCGGTGGCCAGTGTTCTTAAAAAAGAGCACGATCTGGCCATTGGCAATATAGTTGGTTCCAATATGTTTAACACACTGGCGGTATTACCGCTGCCGGGCCTGATTGCCCCGGGACCCATTTCAACGAATGTATTAATGCGCGATTTTCCGGTGATGATTGGGCTTACCATATTATTGATAGTTTTTTCCCTGAACTTCGGCAAAAGCAAAGCCATAGGACGCTATAAAGGCGTGTTGCTATTGGTGATTTTTATTGCCTACCAGGTATTGCTTTTTGTGACGAAGGATCAGACATGACAGCGACATTTCCATAAGGGAGCCCCACTATGCCAAAAGCAAACATAAAACAAGTGCTTCGATACAAATTTGATAGCTTTATCTCAAAGGGCGGCAGTTCGATCTTCCTCAGCCTGGTGGTTATTTTTATCAGCGTTCTGCTGGTGGTTGGCGCACTTCGTGCTGTCTTTTTCTATGTATTCCCTGATGCCAGCAGTGCCTTTGAGGACGTGCTGAAACACATCTATATTACATTTCTGCAGCTTACCGACCCTGGCAATATGGCCCAGGATATTAGGTCGGCGCCCCTTTACAAGTTACCGGCAATACTGGCCGGACTCAGTGGTGTCATCCTGTTGTCTATGCTGATTGCTGTTATCACTACCGCGCTGGATCAGAAGCTGGCCGAGTTAAGAAAAGGTCGTTCCAAGGTTGTCGAAGAAGACCATACCTTGATATTGGGATGGAATGAACGAGTAGTAGAAATATTGCGCGAACTGGTGATGGCCAATGAAAGTGAGAACAGCCCGTCCGTGGTGATTCTGTCTGAGCTGGAGAAGGAAGACATGGACGATTATCTGAAAACCTATTTACCCAATCCACAGAATACCCGGATTGTGACCCGTTCCGGAAATCCCTCATCTCTGGTAGAGCTCGACAAGGTCACCGTCGAGGGCTGTAAATCCATAATTGTGTTGGCTAACTGTAATGAGCTGGCAAGCTATGATGATAAGCTGACAAGCGATGCCAGGGTTGTGAAGGCGGTACTGGCAATCGTGGCATCAAGAAAAGGCGATAAAGAATTTAATATTGTTGCCGAGATTTTTGATCCATTGAATCGCAATATTGCGCAGCAGATATCTCCGGAAGAAGTAACTACTATAGATACCCAGGATATTCTGGCAAAAATTCTGGTGCAAACATCGCGATCCAGCGGTCTTGCTGTGGTCTATGGTGAGATACTCTCCTTTGATGGTTGCGAGATGTATTTTTACAATGCGAACTGGGGAAACAAAACCTTTGCAGAATTGCAATATTACTTTCCAGACGGTGTGCCCATGGGTGTCCGTAACCGGGAAGGTCAGGTCGTAGTTAATCCGCCCGGCGATACCGTCATGTCCGATGATGATGATATCCTGATCCTGGCCGAAGACGATTCCACTATTGAGTACAGGAGAGACCCGGTGGCCGTGGTCAAAAGCCATCCACTCAAGGGCGGTAGTCTGGAGGCTCGTAAAGAACGTAACTTGTTATTGGGGTGGAATCCCAAGGCCGTGATTTTTGTTGAAGAACTGGCTGATTATGTTCGCGAAGACTCCGAAGTGGATGTGGTAGTGCATAAGCCATCGGCAGATATCAGGCACGAGATTGAAGAATTACAGGAGCAGCTTGGTCAGCTCCAGATCACGCTGATTGAAAAGAACCCGATGAGGAGTGAAACATTAATTTCTCTGCGTCCATTTACCTACGACAATATTATTATTCTGAGCCAGGGCAGGGGTTCTGTTGATCCGGAGAAAACCGACTCGGAAACTATTATTATCCTGTTATTGCTACGTGCCATTTTCAGCGAACATCCTGAGGAAGTGGCAAATACCAAGTTGATTACCGAAGTGATGGATTCTGATAACCAGGAGTTGATTTCCAGGGCCGGCGTTAATGATTTTATTATTTCCAACCGCTTTGTCAGTAATATCCTGGCACAGGTGAGCGAAGAGGCGGATATTAAAGGTGTCTATGACGATTTGTTCCAGGAAGACGGTTCTGAAATTTACCTGAAACCCGTGTCCTTGTATTTTGAGCATATCCCGGATGCTGTCAGCTTCGCCGATCTCATGGCCATTGCCCAGAAACGCAAGGAGATATGTCTGGGTGTTCGTATCCACAAATACTCTGAGGATATTGATAGCAATTTTGGTGTTAAACTGATACCCGAGAAAAACACCCAATACGCATTGCAACCAAACGACAGTCTGGTGGTGGTG
>CAJVXG010000144.1 GCA_913009215.1 uncultured Gammaproteobacteria bacterium
GCTGCAGGATTTCAGCGAGAACAAGATATCGGTATTGATCGCCACCGATGTCGCCGCGCGCGGCCTGCACATCCCGGATGTCAGCCATGTCATTAATTTTGACCTGCCACAGGACGCCGAGGACTATGTCCACCGTATCGGCCGTACGGCCCGTGCCGGCGCCAGTGGTGACGCCATTTCCTTTGCCTGCGAGCGCTACGCCTATTCGTTGATGGATATCGAGGAATACATCCAGCACAAGATCTCGGTAACGAAAATCGAGCCGGACATGCTGACAAAGCCGAAACCACCGGCCAGAATCGAGCGTTACAGCAGTCGTGACAGAAAACAGGGCGACCGCCGGCCACCGCGGCAGTCGGGCAGGCCGGGATCACAAAACCCCCGTCGGGATGGCAAGCCCGGGGCGTCCAGGCCCAGGACCGAGGCATTAAAGCCCAGATCTGAGCGGCCCGACACCCCCAAGGCCCCGAAGAGAAAAACCAAGCGCGGTAGCGGTCCTTTGGTCGGCTAGCTAGGTCTATCCCCCACTACCCCTCATAGCACTTTCTTTGCTATCGTACCCGCTATGTGGCGTTTGCTTCGTATCCTTGTTTCCACAATTCTGGTGCTGATTTCCGGCGCTGCCCTGTTGGGTCAGGCCGAAACCTCCACGGCACCCAAGGCGATATTGCTGAAGATTTCCGGGCCGATTGGTCCCGCCACCAGTCAGTACGTTAGCGATGGTATCAAGCAGGCACAAAAACAGAATGCCCGAATCGTTATTTTGCAAATGGATACCCCCGGCGGGCTGGATACGTCCATGCGTGCGATTATCAAGAGCATCCTGGCGTCGAAGGTACCGGTGGCGACTTTTGTGGCCCCCCGTGGCGCTCGTGCCGCCAGTGCCGGTACTTACATTCTGTATGCCAGCCATATCGCCGCCATGGCGCCGGGCACCAATCTGGGTGCGGCGACACCAGTGAAGATTGGCGATGCTCGTGATAACGAGGGTCGCGACCGGGTGGTCGTCAGCAGCAAGGCAAAGGAAAAGAAGCTACCGTTCAAGAACCCGTTGGGTGGTGATTTTAATAAAAAAAAGGACAAGGGTAGTGGCGCCATGGAAAAGAAAATCATTAACGACGCCACCGCCTACATCCGCAGCCTGGCGCAAATGCGGGGTCGCAACAGCAAATGGGCGGTCAAGTCCGTGCGTAAGGCCGCCAGCCTGTCGGCGCAAGAGGCGGTAAAAATGAATGTGGTCGATCTGATGGCCGAGGACGTAGCGCAACTGTTGCTAAAAATTCATGGCCGCAAGGTCAAGGTTGGTAAAGAAACGATTGTTCTGGATACCAGGAACCTGACGATAGAAGAAATCAAGCCGGACTGGCAAAACCGGTTTTTATCGGTTATCGCCAATCCGACCCTGATTCCGATCTTGATGATGCTGGGTGTGTTCGGTCTGTTTTATGAACTCATGAATCCGGGTTATGTCTTGCCTGGTGTGCTTGGCGGTATTTTTTTATTGCTCGGACTCTATGCCAGCCAGGTATTGCCGGTCAATTATGCCGGTCTGGCGCTGATTTTGCTGGGGCTGGCCTTTATGATTGGCGAGGCCTTTATGCCAAGCTTTGGTGCGCTGGGTATCGGTGGCGCCATTGCCTTTGTCATTGGCTCTATTATGCTGATCGATACCGATGTCGAGGGATTCCAGGTGTACCAGCCGGTCATCGTCGGCGTTGCCGTGGCCGGAGGTATCGCCTTTATTACCCTGGCCGGTTTTATGCTGCAGGCCCGCAAACGCAAGGTCGTCAGCGGTTCCGAGGAAATGCTTTACAGTGAAGGCAAGGCCCTGGAGTCCTTCACGGACAGGGGTCGGGTGTTTATCCATAGCGAGGAGTGGCAGGCCAGAAGCAATGCACCCATTGCCGCGGGGCAAGATGTGCGGGTGGTCGCAATGGATGGCCTGGTGTTAATCGTAGAACCAATTCAATCAAAGGAGTAATTATCATGTTTGGTGTCACTGGTGTTCTGGTCAGTCTTGGACTGATCCTGTTATTTGCCTCGGTACGTATCCTGCGTGAATACGAGCGTGGTATTGTCTTTATGCTGGGCCGTTTCTGGAAAGTGAAAGGACCGGGCCTGATTATCATTATCCCGGGCTTGCAACAAATGGTGCGTGTAGAGCTGCGCACCGTGGTCATGGATGTGCCATCGCAGGACGTGATTTCCCGCGATAACGTATCCGTTAAAGTGAATGCCGTGGTCTACTTTCGTGTTGTTGATCCGCAGCGCGCCATTATCCAGGTCGAGGATTTTTACTCCGCCACCTCGCAACTGGCGCAAACCACACTACGCTCGGTGCTTGGCGAGCACGAGCTGGACCAGATGTTGTCGGAACGCGACAAGCTTAATGCCGATATCCAGCGCATCCTGGATGCCAAGACCGATGCCTGGGGTATCAAGGTCACCAGTGTTGAAATCAAACACGTTGATCTGGATCCGACCATGATCCGCGCCATTGCCAAACAGGCCGAAGCCGAGCGTGAACGTCGTGGCAAGGTCATCCATGCCGAAGGTGAATTGCAGGCCGCGGAGAAACTGGTGCTGGCAGCACAATTGATGAGCAAGCAGCCCGAGTCATTACAATTGCGCTATCTGCAAACCCTGACCGAAATCGCCGGCGAAAAAAGCTCGACTATCGTGTTCCCGCTACCGATGGATATATTGGGCAGCTTCATGGAAAAGCTAAGAAAGTAGCCCGGGTAGTAGCAAGGCCAGTGCTGTTTATTGCACCAGCCAGGAGTCGATTTTGGTTTGTTGGTTGGTGAGCCCGAATTCCAGCGAAGAATAATAGCCATATGGATTGGGCAGGGTGGTACTGGTGATGACGACCAGTGTCGGCACACCACGGATGGTGGTGACCGGGTTCCATTGTCCATTGCGCCTGATAGCCAGGTGTTCCTGATTTAGTTGAAAGTAGGGTACCCAGCGTGTTTTGTTTTCCGGGTCACGAAAGTAACGCACAATGATTTTACAAATTAGTACACGATTGCGATTAGTGCCCTTATATAAAGAAACAATACGAAGGCGCGGTTGACGGCTGGACTCGATGTTGGCACCGGGCAGGATTTTCCATTTACGGTGCATCCTGGCCTCTGCCGGAGATCGGTAGTAACCGCGTTTGGACGTCACCCGCAATGTTTTGATCTTATCCTTGTCGCGATAGCCGAGCTTCAGCAGGGTGGGGGCATCGTACTGGACATTGTTGGTCTCGATCTCGGCAATGGTGATGACGGGGTGCAAACCGGATATTACGGCCATCAGTAGTGCAATTCGCCAGCAAGGTGTAATAATGTTAGTAACCATGCTTAAACTGTAATGCCTAAAACCCCGGGTGTCTATAAAGATGATCAAATATGGAATAGGCCGGTACCACAAGCGTCCTGATTGGTATATCCGGGTATTTACTGTAAAGATAATCAGTATGAAATTCTTCGTTGTATCGTTGATCGCACCAGTTTTTTTTATCGTCAATACGGCCTGGGCCGAACGGAATTACGATATATTGATTGATAAAGAAACAACCCTGACGGTACAACACTACCCGGGCAAGTCGGATATCGTTTTGTTGTGGTTTCCTTCCGAGGCCGGAATTACCCGGGACGATATCGATCTGGCGAAGGTATTGGCCCGCTCCGGTTTTGATGTCCATATCGCAGGAACCCTGGATGCGAGATTTTTGTCGGCATTAAGGAGTAGTATGGAAAAAATACCGGCAAGCGATGTGTCGGCAACGATTACTTACATAATGAAGAACTATAGCGGCAAAGTGGTATTGATGAGTTCCGAGCGCGGTGCGGTGTCGACCCTGCGGGGTCTGCGCACATGGCTGAACAAGGCCAGGGCCGGAGACAAAAAAAGATTACAGGGCTTGATTATGTTGTCCCCCAATCTTTATGTAGAGACACCACAGCCGGGCAAGGACGCGCAGTACCTGCCCGTGGTCGCCAATATCAAGACATCGGTGTATATTTTCCAGCCGATGCTGTCACCAAAGTACTGGTGGTATGAAAGACTGCAAAAAGAATTGAGAAAGGGTGGCAGCAAGGTAAAGGTGGAAGTGCTCATGGGCGTGCGTGACCGTTTTTATTATCGCCATGACGCCAGTAAACGCGAAT
>CAJVXG010000145.1 GCA_913009215.1 uncultured Gammaproteobacteria bacterium
GTTTGGAGACGTCCTCCATCGTGGTCTTGGCCATGCGGAAGAAATTGTTCATACAGGTCTTGAGGCCGCCGGTGGTCATGCTCAGCTGCATGTCCTTCTTGGTTTCGGCGATGACCTTGTCCAGGTTGCGCAGATTCAGTTGTGAATACAGTACGTTGGTTTGTTGCGAAAATATACTGCGCGCGGCCTGGAAGCGTTGCAGGCTCTTTTCAAAAACATCCTTGTCCTTTTTGACCTTGTCCATCATGTGTTCGATGACGTCCATGTTCTTGCCATTGAGGCTGCCGAGTTCATTGATATGTTCGTAAACACCCTTCAGGCGTTGTGCCACCAGCAGGCGCATGGCCTTGATAATATGGGACATGTCGTCGCGGATATTGTCACTGACGATCTCGCGTTTAGCCGGGATCATCTCGGTGCCGAGTGCTTCCTCCAGCTCGGTGATACGGCTGCGTTTCAGGATCTTGTCGTCTTTCTTGATCTTGGCGTACAGGCCTTTTTGCGCCGATACCGGGTAGACATTGTGTTCCGGTATTTTCAGCAGCTTGGCCGTTTCCCGGATTTGCTTGTCGATTTCCTTTTGCACATCGTCCCAGTCGCGCAATTCGTCCCAGAGTCCGTCGATCTTGTTCAGTACCACCAGACGCCCTTTGTTGGCGCCCTTGTGCGCGCCAATGTGGTCGTGCCAGACCTGAATATCGGATTTGGTGACACCGGCATCGGCCGCCAGGATAAACAGTATGGCGTGGGCACTGGGCAACATATTCAGCGTCAGTTCCGGCTCGGCGCCCAGCGCGTTCAGCCCCGGGGTATCGAGAATAACCAGCCCCTGATCGAGCATGGGGTGCGGATAATTAATAATGGCATGACGCCATTTCGGGATCGTCACCAGGCCTTTGTCGGTCAAGGGCATGGCAAAGGCATCATCTTCTTCTCCAACATGGAAACTGAGCTTTTCCGCCATTTCCTTGGTGACATCTATGGTTTCAACAATGCGGTGCAGGCTTTTTGCCATCTTATCGGCATTCCGGGTCTGCAGCGGGATGATGACCCATTCGTCCTCGAAGTTCTTGAATTCGGTAATGGTGGTGCCGCTGCTGCGGGTCTCGATTGGCAACAGTTTTAAATGTGGTTTGGTACCGCGGTTGTATTCCAGTTCGGTGGGGCACATAGTGGTGCGACCGGCACTGGACGGTAGTACCCGCTGACCAAAATCGGCAAAAAAGATGGCATTAATCAGTTCGGACTTACCGCGCGAGAATTCAGCAACAAAGGCGACATAGAGCTTGTCGTCACGCAGGCTGGTCAGCACCTGTGACAGGCGATCATCGATCTGGGCGTCGCCCAGCTCCTGGTCCAGCAGCCAGGACTGGAAGTCCTTGATCGCGTCGTGCAGCTTGCTACGCCATTTATCGTATTCGCCCAGGTGTTTTTCAATGACTGCCATGTTCTAAATATCCCCGTTCGTGCTAAATAGTATCATGACGCGATGCCATGACGCTGTCAGCACTCCGGGCGGATACAGGTGATAAATGGCCCGCAGCGCCCGATTGTTGCAATAAATAGTTACTGATAGACAGGAACCATACCTAAAAATGTAGCTAAATCAAGAGACTTAGCAACATTTTATGATGTTTTAACTTAACTTTAGCGTTGGCAATTGCTGCAGTAGTAGGCCGTTCGGCCATGCAGCTTCTGTTTTCTGATAGGGCGTTGGCATTGTGGGCATGCCTGACCGTCTCGGCCATAAACCCGCAGTTGTTGCTGGAAATAGCCCGGATTTCCGTCACTTTGGGTGAAATCCCGTAGTGTCGTGCCACCCGCTTCGATTGCCTGTTGCAGAATGTGCCTGACTGCTTCTATCAGTACAGTATAGCGTTTCATACTGATTTTGCCTGCCGCCGTTTGCGGGCGTATGCCGGCGCGGAACAGGGCTTCGTTGGCATAGATGTTACCAATTCCGGAAACGATACGACTGTACAGCAGCAAGTCGCGAATGGCGCGTTGGCGCTGGCGCGAGACCTGGTACATATATGCCGCATGAAACGCCGGACTCAGGGGTTCCGGTCCCAGGCTGGCCAGCAACGGGTGTTGCAGCGCATCGGGCCCGCCCCACAAAACGGCGCCGAAGCGGCGTGGGTCGCGTAATCGCAGGCACTGCTGGTTCTGCAGAACGATCTCGAAGTGCTCGTGCCGGTGGCGTGGTGCGCTCAGCGGTAGCACCCGCAGGCTGCCGGACATGCCGAGGTGTAAAATCAGCTGACCGCTATCGACACTGATGAGTAAATACTTGGCGCGACGCGTGATGTTATGGATGGTTTGGCCCGGCAGCTGTCTTTTCAGGGTCTGTGGGATGGGCCAGCGCAAGCTGGCATTGTGTATTTTGACGGCGGTGATGCGTTGTTGCAGCAGCTGTGGACGTAAGCCACGACAAGTGGTTTCCACTTCGGGCAGTTCAGGCATTTATTTGTCTTCGGGCTGGAACGGCATCACCAGTCGCTGTGCCAGTCCCGCCGGCAGCCGGTATTGCAACTTCTCGTCCTGGCGATAGAGGATTAATTCCGGGCGGTATTGCAGCACTTGTATCGGGATGGCGTAGCGTGGTCGCTTGTCGCTGGCCCTGCAAACGATGCGGATACGATCTTTCATGCCCATGCCGTTGTACAGGCTGACCGACAGGGCACTGGCGTAGCGCCATTCCTTGACGAAACGGTTGATGCGATCGGTCGAGATGTTGCTGCGTTTCGGGTGTAATCGCCATTGTTCGCCTTGTTGCTGCAGCGTGCTGGCCGGCAGGTAGAATGCCTGGGGTTGGCACTGTTGTTCCAGCAGACGCTGGCTCAGCATGCTGTTGAGCGGGTTGGCGATGACACGGAAATATTGTTGCGGTATCAAATAGACGGTGTCTTTGACGCGTACATATTGCTGGCTATTGAGCGGGTGGGGATCGCCAAAATCGATGCGCTTCTGGTTAATAAACAGTTGTGCATGAGGGCGGTGCAGGCCGTATTTCTTCAACTCGCTGTTGTTTTTGATCTCAATTTCGGTAGAGATGGGCGCCTGCGGAATTTGTAATACCTTGGCGACATTGAAGCGGTTGCTCCTCGCCCGTACCGGTTTCTTCAACTTCCAGACATCGCCGACCCGGATCAGCCAGACTTCCGGGTGGTCGCGGCGGCGGATGCGGATATCGTTAATCTCTTCCGGCAGTATCCGGGCCATCAGCACCTTCGGCACCGGTGGTTTGCGGGATTGATACAGCAGTACCCCGACCAGAACCAGGGATCCTATGAGGACAAACAGCAGCAAGTTGATTAACCAGCGATTCTTCATCGGCGTCGGCGGCGCAACCAGACGAAAGTACCGCCAGCGATCAGACCCAGCGGGATAATAAAAATAAAGACAACAGACAAAATCATGATCCAGTAGCGCGGCAGGTTCAGTTGACGGTCCCGGGTAATTTTTGTTGGTATCTGTATATAGGCATCGTTATGTCCCAGCCAATGGATCATGGCCATGGCCAGATCCAGATTATAGTCCAGCGCCAGCATACGGTTGGACAGGAAATCACCATCACCAACAATAATGATACGTTGTTGCTGGTTACCACGCGCACGACTGAGGCTGACCGCCAGCTGTAACGGCCCCGGGATATCGACACCACGGTTAAAGCGGACACGTTTACTCAGTGGCCCGACCTCGGTCCAGCTGGTAGCGGGTGTGCTTAACAGGCGCCGTTGCTTCCAGTCACTCTTTTCAGCCAGGCTGATGGCGCGGGCGTGGTAGAAACGGGTACGTTCGCGAAAGCCCCGGACCACCGGGTGTTTGCCGTACTGGCTGATGGCAATCTGGTAGACGCTGCCGGTGACCAGCGCGGCATTGAGGTCAATAATCATACCGGGGTGGAATTCGATATCAAGATACTCTGCAATTCTATCCATGCCGCGTAACCCGCCGGGCTCCATAAGCCATAATACATTGCCGCCCTTGCTGATGAAATTGCGGATTTCCTGTACCTCTCTTTTGAGCACCGTTTTTTTCGGGCTGGCGATGATGAGGATGGCGGTGTTGTCGGGAATGCGTGGATGTTCATTGAGGAATTGTACGTAGGTTTTGTAACCACTCTTTTTAAGCTGCTC
>CAJVXG010000146.1 GCA_913009215.1 uncultured Gammaproteobacteria bacterium
CGTGGCAACGTTGAAGAAGGTGTTGCCGAAACCAGGGCATTGCTTGATCAATTCAATGAAATCAATACAAAATTCGCCGAACCTATGAGCGATGACGAAATGAACGCACTCATTGAGGAGCAAGGGCGCGTACAGGCGGCCATCGACGCTGCAGGCGCCTGGGAACTGGAGCGCAAACTTGATATTGCTGCCGATGCCCTGCGCCTGCCTCCCTGGGATGCGGATATTAGCAAGCTCTCCGGTGGTGAAAAGCGCCGGGTCGCCCTTTGCCGACTACTACTGTCTAACCCGGACATGTTGTTACTGGACGAGCCGACCAATCACCTTGACGCCGAATCGGTGGCCTGGCTGGAGCGCTTTCTGCAGGAGTTCCCGGGTACTGTGGTCGCGATCACCCACGACCGGTATTTCCTGGACAATGTCGCCGGCTGGATTCTGGAGCTTGATCGTGGACACGGTATCCCATGGGAGGGCAACTATTCCTCCTGGCTGGAACAAAAAGAGAATCGATTGGCCAATGAAGAAAAGCAGGAAAGTGCGCGACAAAAGTCATTAAAACAGGAGCTGGAATGGATACGCACCGCACCCAGGGGACGTCATGCCAAAAGCAAGGCGCGTCTTGCCGCCTATGAAGAACTGTTATCACAGACCTCACAACAACGTAATGAAACCAATGAGCTCTATATCCCGGCAGGGCCACGCCTTGGTGAACTGGTGGTCGAAGCCACAGAGGTCTGCAAGGGATACAATGACCGGCTACTGATCGACAAACTCAGCTTTAGTCTGCCACGTGGTGGTATCGTTGGCATTATCGGGCCAAACGGTGCCGGTAAGACCACCTTGTTCCGCATGATCGCTGGAATTGAATCGTCCGACTCGGGAAGCCTGCGCCTGGGCGATACCGTGAAGATGGCCTATGTTGATCAGTCACGTGACACCCTGGACCCGGAAAAGACGGTCTGGGAGGAAATCTCTGATGGTCAGGATCATATTCTCCTTGGCAATAAGGAAGTGCCATCCCGTGCCTATGTCAGCCGTTTCAACTTCCGCGGGACCGACCAGCAAAAAAAGATTAATGAGTTATCCGGAGGGGAACGCAACCGGGTGCATCTTGCAAAAACATTAAAAAGTGGCGCCAACCTGATATTGCTCGATGAACCGACCAATGACCTCGATGTCGACACACTGCGGGCATTGGAGCAGGCCCTACTCGGATTTGCCGGCTGCGCGGTAGTGATTTCCCACGACCGCTGGTTTCTGGACCGCATCGCCACCCATATGCTGGCCTTCGAAGGCAACAGTGAGGTAGTCTGGTTTGAAGGCAATTATGCCGACTACGAAGCGGACCGCAGGCGTCACCTTGGTGAAGATGCCGAGCAACCACACCGCATTAAATACAAGAAACTGGCTTTGTAGAACAGCCATCTGCTGCTATCACGCGCTAAAACCCGTCTGCAGGCAGTCTCCAGGCTGCTATAGTATAAATACCGATATGTACGTCACATAGAGTGGGGGGGTGTGCCTAATCACTCTGCCTGAAGGGCAGGGATTAATTGCACAAAAATACTGTGCGTCGCTTTTGTAGCTATCTGTTGATCCTGACCAGTCTCGCCCTTGGCTGGCCATCGCCTGCCGTAGCCAAAGAAGAGGCGCTGAAAATGGGCGTATTCCCAAGAAGAAACTTCACAACTACCATCAAGATGTTCACTCCGCTGGCGAATCACTTGTCAAGGAAACTGGGAAGAAAGGTGTTACTGGAAACGGAAAAAGATTTCCAAAGTTTCTGGAACAAGGTCCAATCAGGCTATTACGATATCGTCCATTACAACCAGTACCATTATATACGTACCCGAAAGAAACCAGGGTATCGTGTCATTGCCAAAAACGAGGAATTCGGACTGTCCACCATCGCTGGCTCCATCGTTATCAGGACCGATAGTCACATCAAACAAATAAAAGATCTGTTCGGAAAAAAAATAGTGTTTGGTGGCAGCAAGAAGGCCATGCAAAGCTATATTATTGCTACCTATCTGTTAAGACGCGGCGGCCTTAAGGCGGGTGATTATACTGAAACCTTTGCCATCAACCCGCCGAATGCCGTCCTGGCCACCTATTTCCACCAGGCCGCGGCGGCCGGTGTCGGTGACAAAGTGATATTAATGTCCGTCGTTTCCAGAAATGTTAATACGAAAAAGTTGGCCTATCTGGCCAGGGGCCAGCAACTGGCACACCTGCCCTGGGCAGTAAGCACAAGATTACCAAGAAAACAGAGGAATCGTATCCGAACGGTACTAACTACGCTCAAAAAAACCCGGGAGGGGAAAAAGATCCTAAGGGCAGCGCGCTTAACCAATATCGTTACTGCCAAAGACAAGGAATACGATCCACATCGTCGAATCATAAAAATTGTCACGGGCGAACAATACTAGTCAGGATCACATGGAGAACAGAACAATGAACACGAAAGAATCAATATTGTTTTTGATACTGCCTACCTCCCTTGCTGGCATCAACCAGCTGATCCAGACTACCGAGACGGGGGAAAGACTCTAGATTTTGAAGGAATTATTAAAAAGAATTCTCGGGTTGCGATTTAGCATTGGACTGAAGTTCGTTGCCATCATTGCCGTCATCCTGTCCATTACCATGGGATCAGCAGCGATTGTCAATTACCGTTCCCATAATCAGCTTTTCCTGCAACACCTGGAGCACAAGGGTGAAGTGCTCGGCCAGTTTATTTCCTCCATCAGCCCCAAGGCCATATTGTCCAATAACATCCTGGCGCTGATTGAATACGTCAGACAGGTATCACATCAACAGGATATTGTTTATGCCATGATATTGGCAAAACAGGGTCACCCACTGACCAGTTACCTTAATAACGACAACCCGTATATTAAGTCGGCCATCAAGAAAGTCAACAATAGACGATTATTGCCCATCATTGACGAAATCAATAAAAACCGTGACATTATTTCAATGCGTTTCCCGATACGCTTTAACGACAGGCGCTACGGTACCGTACTCATTGGCCTGAGTCGTGCCCGTATTGAGGAACTGTCTCGTCAGGAACTGATCAAACAACTGCTCGGCAGCCTTTTTATTATTGTCTTTCTCTGTGCCAGTATATTTATTGCATTTCGATACAGCGCTCTGAGATCAATACTGAGATTATACAAAGGATATCAGCGTGTGGCCGAAGGTAACCTGGACCACAGGATAAAAACGAGAAATAATGATGAGCTTGGCGACCTGGCACACGCCTTTAATGACATGGTGGAAAAACTCAAGATCAGCACACATGAGAAGGACATGGCGCTGAACGATCTACAGGAACTAAACAAGCATCTTGAAAGTCGTGTCGAGGTACGTACCCATGCCCTGGAACGTTTGAACAAGGAGCTGGAACAACTGGCACTGCACGACTCCCTGACCGGATTGCCAAACCGGTCGTTGATACAGGATCGCATGAAGCAGGCCATATCCAATGCCCACAGGGCAGGATATACCCTGGCTATCATCATGATGGATCTTGACCGATTCAAGGAAATCAACGATACCCTGGGGCATAATGTCGGCGACTGTTTATTACAAGACGTGGGATCCAGGCTCAGGGCAACCCTGCGTAATGTTGATACCGTGGGTCGTCTGGGTGGTGATGAGTTTGCCATACTGGTCCCGGATACTGATAGCGAAGCCAGTGTGACTATTGCCAAAAAACTGATACAGGCCCTGGAACCCCCCTTCCTTCTCGAAGGTCTGAACTTTTCCATCGGCGCCAGTTTCGGTATAGCGCTGTACCCCGAACACGGCTTCGATGCCTCAATGTTATTGAAACGCGCCGATGTCGCCATGTACATCGCCAAACAAAACAAGTGTGGTTATTTTATTTACGATACTGACAAGGACACGCACAGCACCAGTCGGCTGGCGCTCATGGGTGATCTGCGTAGCGCGCTGGACGAAGACGCGCTAACCTTGAATTTTCAGCCCATAGTCTCGGTACAGGACAGCACTGTTATTGGTATTGAGGCCCTGTGCCGCTGGCCCCACCCTGAAAAAGGACTGATCCCACCGAATGAGTTCATCCCCATGATGGAGCAAACCGCCCTCGTCAGGCCGTTCGCAG
>CAJVXG010000147.1 GCA_913009215.1 uncultured Gammaproteobacteria bacterium
TATTTGGCGGAGAGAGAGGGATTCGAACCCTCGATGGGGGTTAGCCCATACACGCTTTCCAGGCGTGCTCCTTCAACCACTCGGACACCTCTCCGGAAAAACTACTATTTTCCATTCTTTAATTTCTGTCTATCTCGCCTTTCAAGCGTGACACGCTTGTCGCTCCCGACTTCCTGTCTCCCGCGACACTCGCACATCCCTGTGCGTCGTCGAGGCGTGCTCCTTCAACCACTCGGACACCTCTCCGGAAAAACTACTATTTTCCATTCTTTAATTTCTGTCTATCTCGCCTTTCAAGCGTGACACGCTTGTCGCTCCCGACTTCCTCGGCAACTGCTCCCTGCGTTGCTCTACCTCCTGCATCCCTGCAGTCGTGTCTCCCGCGACACTCGCACATCCCTGTGCGTCGTCGAGGCGTGCTCCTTCAACCACTCGGGCACCTCTCCGTAAGGGGGCCGAAGGGTAAACCAGATAGATAGGGATCGCAAACAATCCGAGGGCGCTGACCCTGAGCTATCTACCATTGATACTCCAATGTGCTAGACTGTGTACAGATCAGTACATTCGAGGTGTAACATGTCTCAGTCAACCACCATGACCATACGCTTGGACCCGGAGCTTAAGGCCCGGTTGGATAAGCTGTCCGCAGCCACTCACCGCAGTAAATCCTTTCTTGCCGCCGAAGCGGTTCGGGAGTTTATCGAGTTAAACGAGTGGCAGATTGCAGAAATTAAAACGGCCATCAAGGAGGCCGATGCCGGTGACTTTGCCAGCGAGCAGGAGGTCCGTGCGGTTTTTAACAAGTGGGGCATAAATGGAGATTAAATGGCTACGGAAGGCATTAAAGAACATAGATCAAGAAGCAGAATACATTGCTAAAGACGATCCCCGGGCGGCCAGGCTTGTGGTGCAGCACATTCAGCACAGCGTTTCCTTGCTAAGCGATAATCCCACCCTGGGTCACCCAGGACGATTACCAGACACCCGCGAACTGATCATTCCCGGAACACGCTACATCGTACCTTACCGTGTTCGTCCTCGCTTGCAGCGGATTGAGATCCTGCGGGTATTTCATGCTTCGCGTAAGCTGCAAGAGTGCTGGTAGTTCTTCCTTAAGCATCAATGAGAGACAGGCCACGGTTTATCAATCGCATTCGGTTGCCGCGTCTTTTCCGGGTCGGTGGCTCAGGTATGAGCAGCGGGCTGGGCCAGGCTGACCAGGCCGCCTTCTAGTACGCTGACATTAAAGCCACGCTGTTCCAGCAAGAATGCCGCGGCCATGCTGCGGTTGCCGGTCTGGCAGCACAACACATAGGGGCGATCGGTGGGCAGCGCCTTGGCCTTAAGGCGCAGCAGATACAGCGGAATATTCACGCTACCCTTGATACAACCGCTCTTGTATTCGGCCTCGAGGCGGACATCAATCAGCGCCCCACCCTGCTTGACGATCTTCTGCGCCTGCTCCACAGTGACCATTTTCACCACCGAGGATTTCAGCAGTTCGTCAAAGTCGGATTTGGATAAACGCATTAATATGCCGTCCTGCTTCATAATAATGGTGGCATTGCGTGGCGCCCCGGACAGCAGGGCCTCTTCGCCAAAGCTGTTGCTGTCACTCAGCTCGGAGAGTAAGGCCACTTTGCCGCTCTGGTCCGACTTGCGCGACACCGTGCACTTGCCCTGCTTGATGATATAAAAATAATCGCCGGGGTCGCCCTGTTTGATAATGACCTCGCCGGCCTTGACCTCCATCGGCTCCATGCGGGTAAACAGGGCATGAATATTGTCGGTCGGCAGTTGCTGGAACAGCTTGTCGTGCAACATGGTCAGCATCCAGTCACTGTCAACATCGGCGCTCAGTTCTTCAACCTCATAGCCATCGACCTGTTCCCAGCCGCTGTCGAGCTGATCCCAGGTCAGAAGATTATCCAGCGCCTCACCGTCGACACGGGCAATGGTGACGTCAGTCACGGCCAGACCGGACATCTGCCTTGGCTTGAGTTGCGCCAGGGCAAAGCGGGACTCCTCGGTTCCCGCGCTAATGGTTTTTTTGGTTTTGCCTTGTTTCGATTTAAGCAACACCTCACCCGACAACAGATACACCATATCGTTGTCACTATCGCCTTCATTAAAGAGCGCGCTCTTCTTTGGCAATTGCTCGACCCTGACCTGCCCCTGCAATTCCCTGAATTTGCTCGGGGCCAGGGCATTGAGCGGTATCAGATTTCTCAATATTTCGGCATTATCCATGGTCTGATGAATACTATATATTCAGTCTCCTGGTTTTGTTACTTGCGATATAGCTTACTGCATAAGCCGAAACCGGCAAACTATAATTAAATCGCAGACATTACGGGCATGGGGCAAGGCATGCTGTCAGCATCACATTGCACTACAATCGGTACTATGACTAAGCATAGCTGGTTTCATGTACTTCTGTTGCCGGTCATGGTGCTGCTGCTCCATGCCTGCTCTGAACCCAGGAACAAACTCGACGCCGTCAAACGCTCCGGCGAGCTGGTGGTGATGACTCTGAATGGCCCCACAACCTATTATGAAGGCCCGGGCGGTCCCGCCGGTATTGAATACGACCTCGCCAAGGCCTTTGCCGATTATCTCGGTGTCAAACTGCGACTGGTAGTGGCGGAAAATATGGAAGAAATCGAGGCGGCCATCCTGGCAAACAAAATCGACCTGGTGGCGGCCGGCATTCGCGTCACCGGGGAACGCAAGAAAATCATGCGCTTTGCCCCGCCCTATCAGCAGGTATACCAACAGGTGGTGTACAACAAAAACAACCGCCGCCCGAGAACGGTGCGCGATCTGCTAAGAAAACAAATTGAGGTGATTCATGGTTCGGCCTATGAAAATACGCTCAAGGACCTGAAGAAACGTTACAAGAGACTGAAGTGGTTATCGTTGCACGACAAGGACATCGAGGAATTGCTGCGCAATGTCTGGCAAGACGTCGTCGATATCACCATCGCCGATTCCAACATCTATAGCATCCATCGCCAGTATTACCCGGAACTGCGTGTTGCCTTTAACATCAAGGGGCCACAAAACCTGGCCTGGGCCTTTCCGAAGAGTCTTGATAAAAGCCTGTACAACCAGTCGGTAAAATTTTTCCGTAAACAGGCCCGCTCCGGCGACCTGGCCCGCCTGCACGAACGTTATTACAGCGGCCGCGTCAGTTACTTCAACCTGACCATCTATAGGCTGCGGGTACAAAACCGCTTGCCCAAATACCAGCAACTGTTTGAGGCCGCCGGCAGGAAATACAACATCGACTGGCGCCTGTTGGCGGCCATGGGCTACCAGGAATCCTACTGGGACCCGAACGCCATTTCCCCCACCGGGGTCCGCGGCATCATGATGCTGACCAACATTACCGCCAAATCTATCGGCGTCAGCAATCGCGTCGATCCCAAGCAAAGTATCGATGGCGGTGCGCGTTACCTGCGCAAGTTAATCGACCGGATGCCGAAGCAAATTAAGGGCAAGGATCGATTATGGATGGCGTTAGCCGCCTATAACGTCGGTTATTACCACGTGCAGGATGCCCGCATCATTACCCGTAAACAACGCGGCAATGCCCACCGCTGGAAGGATGTGAAAGAACGCCTGCCCTTGCTCTCCAGGCCGTTCTGGTTCCAGAAAACCAAGTACGGCTATGCCCGCGGTTATGAACCCGTGGAATACGTCACGCGGATCCGGGCTTACTATAATGTATTGGTCAAGGTAGACAGCACCGAGCAGGAACAACAAAAATCCGATGCCCTGGATTTCCGTAACCCGGCGTTGTAGTTCTGATTGTTGTTAACGTTCACAATGAGCCGCGAATGATTTTTACGTTGGCTCCATTGTGTTATTAGGCTGCCGATAATTTTTTAACTCTAAGTTTCTTTCTATCCTGTTCTGCCAGCCAAAGGTCATATTGGGTCTGCTGGTTCATCCAGCTCTCTGCGGAAGTGCCGAAGGCGATCGACAAACGGACCGCCATCTCCGGGCTCACGCCGGCCCGGCCGTTGAGAATGGACGATAAGGTCTTACGGCTAACGC
>CAJVXG010000148.1 GCA_913009215.1 uncultured Gammaproteobacteria bacterium
ATATCTTTAGCAGGTTTTAGTACGTGATCCCCGAGATTGGTCATTTTGCATTAATACTGGCGCTGTGCCTGACTCTGGCGCAGGCATTTTTTCCTATTGTCGGCGCCGCCAAAGGCAATGCCCACTGGATGGCGGTGGCCAAGCCTGCGGCCTACGGTCAGTTTTTGTTTATGTTGTTGGCGTTTATTGCCCTCTCCTTGAGTTTTGCGGCCAATGATTTTTCAGTGAGTTATGTCGCGAAAAATTCCAACCTGGAAATGCCGTTGATGTATCGATTGTCGGCGGTGTGGGGCAGTCATGAAGGCTCCCTGTTATTGTGGGCATTGATATTAAGTACGTGGGGTGTCGCTGTCAGTATGTTCAGTCGCAGCCTGCCGCATGCGGTGGTGGCGCGCGTATTGGGTATCATGGGGCTGATCGGTATCGGCTTCCTGCTTTTTATGTTACTGACCTCCAATCCGTTCTTGCGTGAGTTCCCGATCCCGGCAAACGGACGTGAGTTGAATCCATTATTACAAGACCTGGGCCTGGTGATTCATCCACCACTTTTATACATGGGCTATGTGGGTTTCTCGGTGGCGTTCAGTTTTTCTCTGGCGGCATTGCTCGGTGGCCATTTGGACTCGGCCTGGGCGCGATGGTCGCGGCCCTGGACCACGGTGGCCTGGATATTTCTCACCATTGGTATTGCTTTGGGTAGTTGGTGGGCCTATTACGAGTTGGGCTGGGGCGGTTGGTGGTTCTGGGACCCGGTAGAGAATGCCTCGTTTATGCCCTGGCTGGTGGGTACGGCATTGATTCATTCGCTGGCGGTCACCGAAAAACGCGGCACCTTCAAGACATGGACCGTGCTGCTCGCTATTACCGCCTTTTCTTTAAGCCTGCTGGGCACTTTTCTGGTCCGGTCCGGTGTGCTTACATCCGTGCATGCCTTTGCTACCGATCCGGCGCGCGGTGTTTATATCCTGATTTTTCTGTTTATTGTTATCGGTGGTTCATTGGCCATCTATGCCTGGCGTGCACCCTCGGTGCATTCCCGCACCAGCTTTGGGTTTTTATCGCGAGAAACTTTTATATTGCTAAACAATCTGTTGTTGGTGGTTGCGATGATAGCCATATTGCTCGGTACCCTGTACCCGTTGATTATCGATGCCATGGGGCAAGGCAAGATATCGGTCGGTCCCCCTTACTTTAATAAAGTCTTTATTCCGTTGATGGTACCGCTGGCCATTCTGATAGGTCTTGGTGCATTAACACGTTGGCGCCAGGATGATCTGCCGGAATGGCTAAGGCGTTTCTGGATTGTGCTCGCAGCAAGCATCTTACTGGGCCTTGCTATTGTATTGGTCTGGTATCGTTCCGGCGGCATCATGGTAGCGCTGGGTGTTGTGTTGGCATTGTGGATTGTCGGTACCGCTATGTTGGCTTTGGTAAAACGTATCCGCCAACAATTACAAGGTGGCCGGGGTCCTCTGGGTGTGCCCCTGGGATTTTATGGTATGACCCTGGCGCATATTGGTGTTGCCATATTTATTGTTGGTATTACGATGACATCACACTTCAGCACACAAAAAGATTTACGCATGCAACCAGAGGAGCACTGGACCCTGGGTGGCTATCGCTTTGTGTTTAAGGGCGCGCGTGATGTCTTTGGTCCGAACTTCGATGCGACCGAAGGCGTGTTTTGGGTCTATAGCGGCGACAAAAAAATTGCCGTGTTAAATCCACAGAAACGGGTCTATGGACCACGCGGTGCCGATCGTCAACGCAAGGGCATGGACATGACCGAGGCGGCGATTGACCCCGGCCTGTTTCGTGATCTCTACATCGCCATGGGTGAGCCCCTGCAAGGCGGGGCCTGGGGTATCAGCCTGTATTACAAGCCTTTTGTTCGCTGGATCTGGCTAGGGTCCATTTTTATGGCTCTCGGCGGGCTGTTGGCGGCCGGGGATCGGCGTTATCGGGTGAGTCTGCGTAAACGACAGGCCGTCACAAGTGATGCCGCAACCCTGACATCCGCGACTTGAAAGAAATTGGTATCGATTGGGGTGTATACGCGGTGCCTGAAACCTTTGTCGCCGACAAGAAAGGCTTCGTACGCTATAAATATATTTGCCCGATCAATGACGTTGTCATCGAGAGGGAGTTAATACCACTGTTGTGCCAACTGGATCAGGAATCATGAGAATATTATTGGTAAAAGCAGTCCTGGTGCTTGGTCTCATTTTCAGTTTTGCGGCTATTGCCACAACTAAAATGGACGACAGTTTTGGCAACAAGAACACTGAGGTTCGGTTTCGCAATCTGGTCAAGGATATTCGTTGCATGGTTTGCCAGAATCAGACCTTGCTGGATTCGCAGGCCCCGCTGGCTGTAGATTTACGTCGCGAGATTTTGAACATGATGAACCAGGGCAAGAGCGACAAGGAGGTCATTGATTTTCTGGTAGAACGCTACGGTGATTTTGTGCTTTACAATCCACCCTTAAAGTCCTCGACCATGCTTTTATGGTTTGGTCCTTTGCTGTTTTTATTGATTGGCCTCGTGGGGGTGATAGCCCTGGTCGTGCGGCGACGCAATGCTGCCGAAGAAACAATCACGGCAACAGAACGCAGCAAGCTTGATAAGCTGCTGGCAGACAGCGACAAGGACTAAGCGAACATGATTATTTTCTGGCTTATTGTAGTTATGTTGTTGCTGGTTGCCGCAGGCTTTATTTTATGGCCACTACGCAGGCCAATAATTACATCGGGTGTTTCTCATGCCGAAGTCAATGTGGCGCTGCACAAGCAGCGCATTGCTGAAATCAGTAAAGAACTGGAGCAGGGACAGCTGAATGAAGAGCAATTTACCAAGGCTATGCAAGAAGCAGAGCGAGCACTGCTACGGGATGTAGAGGGTAAAGAAAAAAAATCAAGTACAGGACAGGCCTCCATTGTTGTAATTACGCTAGTGTTGATCGCTATGGTGTTGTTGGCATCCGGTTTTTATTGGCGCCTGGGCGACCCCCACTACTTGTCGGAAAAAACCAAGTATGAGCATGTACTGGGGAAACACCAGCAAGAACTTCGGGACCGTCTGAAAACCAAACCCGGGGATGCCGAGGCCTGGACCCGTCTGGGTCGTTTGCATGTCTTGCGAGGGCAGTTTGCACAAGCCGTTAGCGCCTATGAAAAGGCCTATGTATTATTGGGTGACAGTAATGCCCAGGTGCTGGTTGACTATGCCGCGGCCATCGGGCGATCACAAAAAAATTCCTTAATTGGCAGGCCGGAGCAGTTGATACACAAGGCGCTAAAAGTGGAACCCAATAATATCACGGCCCTGATGTTGGCTGGCTTTGCACGATTTCAGCAAAGAGACTACAAGCGGGCATTGCGTTACTGGTACAAACTGAAACGTATTAAACCGGGACCCAACCCCTCCATTGATGAATTTGTCGCACAAGCGGAGTCTGTGACGGGCCGGAAAAGGCCGATAATAGCCAGAGGGCCGGCAATAAAGGTGGTGGTTGCCTTGCATCAATCCATTCGTAATAAAGTCAACGCCAACGACTTTGTGTTTATTTATGCCCAGGCCAGTAAGGGGCCCAGAATGCCTATCGCCATGGTACAAAGGAGGGTGTCTGATTTACCGGTCACGGTGTTGTTGGGAGACGCCCAGGCCATACCCGGCATGCCGCCGGCGATACGTTTGTCACGCTTTCCGAAAGTGGTACTCAAGGCGCGCACCAGCCGTACTGGCCAGGCGGTGATGCAGCCCGGCGATTACTACGGTAATAGCAAGGTCGTTAGTAACAAGTACAGAAAACCGGTTATTATCTACATCAGACAACAATTTAAATAACCACAAATGCAGCACATTCTGTTAAGCAATGATGATGGTTATCTTGCCCCCGGGCTTGCTTGTCTGGCCAAAGTATTACAACCACTCTTTGATATTGATGTGGTGGCGCCGGAACACGATCGTAGTGGCGCCAGTAACTCCCTGACCCTGACCCA
>CAJVXG010000149.1 GCA_913009215.1 uncultured Gammaproteobacteria bacterium
GGACCATGCTTTGGCTGCCCATGGCGTCTTTTTTACGCTCGCGTAAGGGCAACAATGAAATGAAGGCGGGCAGGAAGCTGACCGAAAAAACGAAGGCCGCCATGACCCCCATGGCCGTGATATTACCGAGGTCGCGAAAAGGCGGCGCATCACTGAAATTCATGCTGAGAAAACCAATCGCCGTAGTAATGCTGGTCAGAAAAATGGGCTGAAAATTAAGACGCAGGCTTTCAATAATGGCGTCATGCTTGTTTTTGCCATGGCGCATTTCGCTAAACATGGTAACAAGGAAGTGCACACTATCGGCGATCGACAGTGTTAAAATAATGGTCGGTGCGGTGGTAGTCGGCCCTGATAATTTGATTCCCAGCCAGCCAGCAGCACCCATGGCGATAATAATCGACATGATAATAACCAGCAGGGTAGTGACGGTACTCCAGACTGAACGCAGCATGATACCCAGGATGACGATAACAATAAGCAGCATCAGTGGTACCAGTGTGGTGACATCGTGCTTGGCGGCCTCCGGGAAGGCATTGTTCATCATGGAGAGACCGGTCAGATAAACCTTCAGGTGCGGGTATTTTTCTCGCAGTTGCTGTGCAATCTCACGCGCACTTTTGGCCACGTTGGGCACTTCCTGATTCGATTTGCCTGGCAGGCTGATGGTGACGTTGACCCCGGTCACATGAGTCTCTGGTGAAATAATACGGTTGACCAGCAAGGGTTCGTTTAAGGCGATTTTCTTTACTCGTTGCAGGTCGCGATCAGAAAATTTCTCCGCGTTTTCCACCAGCCGGGCAACGGTAATATCGTCACCACTGGCCGAGCTGTGCTGATAGTTGGTGATGGAATCGACACGGGTGTGGTGTGGTATGGTGATTTCGGCCTTGTTGGTGAGCCACTCCACGGCAGCCAATGTTTTACGTGTGAAGACCTTGCCGTTCTTTGGGGCGAGTACAAAAAGGACATTGTCGTTCTTGCTGTATTTGCTCTGCAGTTCCTCAAAGGCGCGCAGCTGTGGGTTGCTTTCGCTGAAAAAAATACGATAGTTCGATGAGAAGGTCAGTTTGGGCAGACCCATGGAGGCCAGTGCTACGGCTAGTAAAGCGCCTAGCAGTATCAGCCAGCGCCACTTCAGTATGAAATGTGCATAATGGACAATCATTTTTTTGGATTATTCTATTGCCAGGATATTGATTATTGCATAAGCACTTTCTAATATCAGAAAATGATAATGCGCTGTAGCATAGCGAAGATTGTGAGAGAATCGCCCGTGAATCAGGATTACTTAATTTGAGTAGTGGTAATAAATAATTATCATCCCGGCATGAATCAGAAAGATTTATCTTACAGGCCAGTTTTCCGCAAGGCCTTTTTGTTGCCACCATACTGGCCCACCTGGTGTTTGTTGGCCCTGATGCGCTTGTGCGTGACATTGCCTCGTCCCCTGGTTGGATTTATTGGCGCCAGAATTGGTGATGTCTTTTATTACTTGAGCCCGAAAAGACGACATATTGCTGAAATTAATCTAAAGCTGGCTTTTCCACGGTGGCAGGAGGCACGTCGCCGCAGGGTGTTGCGCGATCACTTCCGGGTCTACGTACAATGTCTGGTGGATTATGGATTATTGTGGTGGGGCAGCAAAACGTTCCTGAAGAAATATATACGTATCAAGGGTATGGAGCACATCACCCGGGAACAGGAGGCCGGCCACAATCTGATTCTGTTGCATGGCCACTTCTCGGCACTGGATCTGGGCGGTTCACTGGTATCGGAACAAACCCCGTTTATTACCATGGCAAAACCCGCCAAGAATAAATTAATTGACTGGTATATGGCGCAGGGTCGCAGCCGGTTCCATGTCAGGGTCTTTATCCGCAAACGTGGTATTCGACCAGTGGTGCGGGAGATGCTGAAAAAGAAAATTTTTTATTATCTGCCAGACGAGGATTTTGGTCAGAAACAACAATCGGTCTTTGCCCCTTTTTTAGGTAACGAGACGGCAACACTGACCGCCGTCAGTCGTCTGGCCAGAATGGCCAAGGCCAGGGTACTGCCCTGTTATACCCGCCGCCTGCCCGGTAATGCCGGTTATGAGGTGGTCGTTCTACCCCCAATTGCACCCTTCCCCAGCGATGATGCGGTAGCCGATGCCACCCTCATTAATCAGGCGGTTGAGGTGGGTATTGCGCATGTACCAGAGCAATATATATGGACCTTGCGCATGTTCAAAAGTCGCTCGAGCGGGGAGCAATCTCCATATAATTATTGATGTATTTACAGGAGTTACTCGAATCCACCTCTTTTTTACGTGCTAAAGGCTTGATTTTAGTTAGAAAAATCTGTGATAATAACCACTCATCTGTTTTTTGCCCGCGTTTAGGTATATGACGGATGTAATTATTTTCCAAGGTTGGTAGGGTTCTGGTCTATTATTAGTACTAGACGGATCTAACCCGGTATTTAAAGGCATGGAAGCGCTTATTAACCCATTATGGGAGTAGCGCTTTGATTTGGTTTATCGCAGCTTGGATAGGAATTGGTTTAATTATCGCCATCATCTTTGGCTTTATTGCCCGTGGTGCCGATGAGATGTCCAGTTCAGAAGTTGAACACAGTCACACTACCGAAACCCAGTAATCCCGCCTATATTTTATCGGCTGGGATAGTAATGTTATTGGCCCGATTCCCCGGGCTCACCGTATCCCCTCCCCGATTAATCGAAGATATATTATTAGCTGCGCCAGAACGTTGGTGTCAGCAATACCAGCAAGGTAAAAAATTCCAGCCGTCCCAGCATCATGGCAAAGCACAGGATCCATTTGCCTGCCGGACTGATGTTGGCGTAATTCTCACTGACACCGCCCATCCCGGGCCCCAGGTTATTCAGGCTTGCGGCAACGGCAGAGAAGGCCGTCACCAGGTCTTGTTCCGTAATGGTCATCAGTATCGACAGTACGGCAAAACTGAAGACATATAGTACAAAGAATCCCCAGACGGCGCTGATGACCTGGCTGGTCATGGGCTTACCGCCGATCTTGATATGGAATATGGCATCCGGATGCACTAGGCGGAATATCTCCCGCACCCCCTGACGGGTCAACAGCATGGCGCGGATGACCTTCATACCGCCGGCCGTGGAGCCGGCACAACCACCGATAAAACTGGCCGTAAGAAGCAATATTGCCAGGTGCAGCGGCCAGGAAGAAAACCCCTCGGTGGTAAAGCCGGTGGTGGTGGCAATGGATACGGCCTGGAATATGCCGTGACGTAATGTTTGACCCAGTCCGGTGTAGGTCTCGGCCAACCACAATACCGCAAGACTGATGAGAACCACACCAGCAATGATCATAAAGTAGGTGCGGGCCTCGGCATCGGCAAAGTAGGGTTTCAGGCTACGTTTGCGCCAACTGATAAAGTGCAATGCAAAATTAAGGCCGGCCAATAACATAAACAGGGTGGCGATGTACTCGATAGCCGGATAGGCCTTGAAGAAACCCATGCTGTCGTCGTGGGTCGAGAAGCCACCAATGGCGATGGTGGAGAAGCTATGACCGATGGCATCAAATACGGACATGCCCGCCAGCCAATAGGCAATAGCACAGACAATGGTCAGACCCAGATAGATATACCACAAGGCCTTGGCGGTCTCGGTGATACGTGGTGTCAGTTTATTATCCTTGATCGGGCCTGGTGTTTCGGCGCGGTAGAGCTGCATGCCACCAATGCCCAGTATGGGCATGACGGCCACCGCCAATACCACGATACCCATACCACCCAACCATTGTAATTGCTGGCGATAATAGCGGATCGATGCCGGCAGATCGTCGATACCGCTTAAGGTAGTGGCGCCGGTAGTAGAGAGTCCGGACATGGATTCAAAGAAGGCATCGGTAAAAG
>CAJVXG010000150.1 GCA_913009215.1 uncultured Gammaproteobacteria bacterium
TATTCATTGATTCAAGCACTTGGGAGACGATCTTTGGTGTAGTTAATGTAGGGTGGGCATCGCCCACCAGCACTATACATTCCCTGTTGTTTATTCTGTCTTAATTGGTGGGCGATGCCCACCCTACCTGGCTTTTGATTTTCCTCGTTACTCGAACCTCGTTACTCGAACCTTAGTGGGTTAGGCACACACTGCATGCCTAACCCACCCTACATTGATTATGAAACCGCTTAAGTAAGCGCCGTTTGGATCAGACGGCTTGCTGCGCATAGTCCTTGAGCCGTACCGGCTGGCGTCGCGCACCCCAGTCGCCGGGACGGGATTCAAAAATACCGGCACAGGCGGTATGGCATTGGGGACACCGGCCATTTTCATCGAGCTGCCATGAAGTCAATTGATACCAGTCACGGCCAATGAGCTCGTGCCCGCAGCTGGCGCAATAGGTGGTGTCGCCATCGTGGTCGTGGACATTGCCGGTGTAGACATGATGGATACCATGGCTTTTGGCAATTTCGCGGGCGCGGCTCAGCGTGCTTGCTGGCGTCGCCGGGATATCCTGCATTTTCCAGTCCGGGTGGAAGGCGCTGAAATGGACCGGTACGTCCGGCCCGAGGTTTTGTATGATCCATTGGCTCATGGCATGGATTTTGTCGTCGGAATCGTTTTTTCCCGGGATCAGTAGTGTCGTGATTTCAAACCAGACGCTGGTCTCCTGTTTCAGGTAGACCAGTGTATCGAGCACAGGCTGCAGGTGGGCGCCCGTGAGCTTGAAATAAAATTCATCATCGAAGGCCTTAAGGTCTACATTGGCCGCATCAATATACTGAAAGAAGTCCTGGCGCGGTTGTTCGCAGATATAACCGGCCGTGACCGCCACGGTTTTGATGTCGTGGGTATGGCAGGCCCTGGCGACATCCACGGCATACTCAAGAAAAATAACCGGGTCATTATAGGTAAAGGCGACGCTGCGACAGCCCAGGGATTTTGCCGCATAGGCAATGGTCTCGGGACTGGCCTGGTCTGCCAGGGTGTGCATTTGCCGCGATTTACTGATGTCCCAGTTCTGACAAAACTTGCATGCCAAATTACAGCCGGCAGTGCCGAAAGACAGAACGGGCGTGCCTGGCAGGAAGTGGTTTAATGGTTTTTTTTCAATCGGGTCGATGCAAAAACCGCTGGAGCGACCATAAGTCGTCAGTACAATCTGGTCGTTTTCCCGGGCGCGGACATAACACAGGCCCTGTTGTCCCTCTTTGAGTTTGCAATATCGCGGGCACAGATCACACTGCAGGCGACCGTCATCAAGCCTGTGCCAGTATTTGGTGGCTACGGTATCCGGGGTACTTTCTGTTGTCATAAGCTGTATATGTGGTGTCTGGCGCCATAAAACAAGCTCCACTTGAAAAGTGTGCGATACGGGCGCATGTTTTGACTATGGGTACTGTTCGTCAACCGGCGGTGGCCGGGCTGTTTTATCCGGCCCAGGCAGCGTTGCTGCAGCAGGAGGTATGGCAATACCTGCAGCAGGCAACGACGACGGGCCCCCGGCCCAAGGCACTGGTTGTGCCGCATGCCGGCTATGTCTATTCCGGGCCGGTCGCGGCCAGCGCCTACCATTTGTTACAGTCCTCCGCAGAAACTATAAAACGCGTTGTCTTGCTGGGTCCCAGCCATAGAGTGGCCTTTTCGGGTTTGGCCATGAGTTCAGCCAGGGCCTTTCATACCCCCCTGGGGGATATCCCCCTGGATAGCGAGGCGCATAAGACGATTCGCGATTTACCCGGGGTCCGGGAGTTCGACCGGGCGCATGAAGAAGAACATAGCCTGGAGGTGCATTTGCCCTTCCTGCAATCGGTGCTGTCCTCCTTCACCCTGGCGCCTTTGGTCGTGGGTGATGCCACCGCAGAGGAAGTAGGCCAGGTGCTTGAGACGCTTTGGGGCGGGGAAGAAACCCTGATCGTGGTCAGTTCTGACCTCAGCCACTATCACGACTACGAAACCGCACGACGACTGGATATGGCGACGACCCGGGCCATTGAGTCCCTGCAAAAAGAGCCTTTACAGGGCGAGCAGGCCTGTGGATGCCGCCCCATCAATGGCCTGCTTTATGTGGTACGCAAGCTGGGTTTGAGCATAAGGGCTATTGATGTGCGCAATTCCGGCGATACGGCAGGCGCGCGCGACCGGGTGGTCGGTTATGGCGCCTATGTTATCGAGCAACCATGACGGTAAATTAAGTCAATGGATAACAGCCAGCCGCACGTGTTGTTGCAAACCGCACGCAAGGCCATATATAAAAAGCTCAATGGTCAGATCCTACTCCTGGATATTAACGAATATGATCCCGCATTTCGGCAGCCCGGCGCCAGCTTTGTCACTTTGAAAATCAACCATCAGTTACGCGGCTGTGTTGGTAGCCTGGAGCCTTACCGTAGTCTGGTCGAAGATGTGGCTCGCAATGCCGAGGCCGCGGCCTTTGAGGATTCCCGGTTCCCGCCGTTAACGCCTGCCGAATGGGGCGATCTGCAAATTAGTATCTCCATACTGAATTCACCGGAGCCGATGTCGTTTCAATCTGAAGAGGACCTGATTCGGCAATTACGTCCCCGGGTGGATGGCCTGGTGCTACAGGAGAATTTTCATTGTGGTACGTTTTTACCATCCGTATGGCAGCAATTACCCGAGCCTCGCGAGTTTCTAAGACAATTGAAACGTAAGGCCGGCCTCGATCCGGATTATTGGTCATCGGCCATACAGGTACAACGCTATACCACGAGCACGATTGCAGATGAGACGGTGTGAACCGGTTAATGCCCATACCTTGTTTTTGCCCGGGCGGACAAGTACCATCGGCTCTCCTGAAATTTAAGCATTTCATAGTGATTTATGTTCCAAGGTAGCCTCGTTGCCCTCGTCACGCCGATGCAGTCCGATGGCGGTATCGATTATCCAGGCCTGCAAAAATTGGTCGATTTTCATATTGATGCCGGTACGGACGGCCTGGTTATGGCCGGCACCACCGGCGAGTCGGCGACGCTGACCATGGATGAGCATTGTGCTGTTATCGAGAAATCGGTGCAATATGCCGCTGGCCGGGTGCCTGTCATCGCTGGCACCGGTGCCAATGCCACGGATGAGGCCATTGAATTGACCCGCTGCGCCCAGGCGGCCGGGGCCGATGCCTGTTTGTTAGTCACCCCTTACTATAATAAGCCGACCCAGGAAGGGCTGTATCGGCATTACCAGGCCGTGGCCGAGGCCGTGGATATCCCCCAGATCCTGTATAATGTCCCCGGACGTACGGCCTGCGACATGCTGCCCGAAACCGTGCTGCGCCTGGCGCCTATCGACAATATTGTCGGTATTAAGGAGGCCACCGGAGATATGGATCGCGCCAGGGCATTGATTAATGGTTGTGGGCCGGATTTTGCTGTATTTTCCGGGGATGACGCCACGGCCATGGAATTGATGCTGATGGGCGGTAAGGGGGATGTCTCGGTGACGGCCAATGTGGCGCCCAGGGCCATGCAGCAGATGTGTATGGCGGCCATTTCCGGCGATCGGCAGCAGGCCGAGGCCCTGAATAAACCGCTGATGGCGCTGCATCAGGGACTTTTTGTCCAATCTAACCCAATTCCGGTAAAATGGGCGTTACAGCAGATGGGGCTGATCGGTCAGGGCATTCGGTTGCCCATGACCTGGTTGTCATCAGAACATCACGGGGCCCTTAAAAGCGCACTGCAATCGGCGGGCGTACTATAGAATTTTTTGACGGCGTTGCAACGCCAGGGTGTAAGTAGACATGAAGCAAGTGAACCGTATTATA
>CAJVXG010000151.1 GCA_913009215.1 uncultured Gammaproteobacteria bacterium
CCTCATTACCTTGAATGCACGAAAAAGGGCGGGATAAACCCGCCCTTTTGCATTCCATCTGGCTAATCTTACTTAATGCGTGGATTGAGCTCACCGCTCTGGTAACGCTCGAACATGACTTCCATTGAAATCGGCTTGATCCTGGAGGCCATACCGGCACTACCAAAGATTTCGTAGCGTGCCTTACAGATTTCCATCATGCCCTTGGTCGCTTCTTTCAGGAATTTGCGTGGATCAAAATTTGATGGATTGTCGTGCAGGTGTCTGCGAATGGAACCGGTGGACGCCATACGCAGGTCAGTATCGATGTTGACCTTGCGTACACCGTTTTTGATGCCTTCGGCAATCTCGGCAACCGGTACGCCATAAGTCTGTCCCATGTCGCCGCCATAGCTATTAATAATTTTCAGCCATTCCTGGGGTACCGAGCTGGAACCATGCATCACCAGATGGGTATCAGGCAAACGGGCATGAATTTCCTTGATGCGATCAATACGCAGGATTTCGCCGGTCGGCTCCTTGGTAAACTTGTAGGCGCCATGGCTGGTGCCAATGGCGATGGCCAGGGCATCCACCCTGGTTTGCTTGACGAAGTCAGCAGCCTGCTCAGGGTCGGTCAGCAACTGCTCCATATCCAGTTTGCCTTCGGCGCCATGACCGTCTTCCTCGCCCATCTCACCGGTTTCAAGAGAACCCAGACAGCCCAGTTCACCCTCTACAGAGACGCCACCGGCGTGGGCGAATTCAACGACCTCACGGGTAACATCTACGTTGTATTCATAGGATGCAGGTGTTTTGGCATCGGCCTCAAGAGAGCCGTCCATCATCACGGAGCTGAAGCCACTCTGGATAGAACGCAGACAGACATCCGGGGAGGAGCCATGGTCCTGATGCATAACAATGGGAATATGCGGATAGGCCTCAATGGCCGCCAGAATCAGGTGGCGTAAAAAAGATTCACCGGCATAGGCGCGTGCCCCGGCAGAACCCTGCATAATCACCGGGCTGTCCGTGGCATCGGCGGCCTGCATGATGGCATGCACTTGCTCCATATTATTTACATTAAAAGCGGGTAGACCGTAACCGTGTTCAGCGGCGTGGTCCAACAATTGGCGCATGGAAACGAGAGCCATAATATCCTCCTACAAAGACTTGTATAAATTATTCAAAGTTTTCCGTCATTCGTCGGTAATAATTTCACCGACAGTGACGATCTTCATGGTATTGGTGCCACCAGGCTTGGCCAGTGGTTCACCAATGGTAATCACAACAATGTCGCCGTCGCGTACTGCTCCCCGGCGACGCAATTCATCCACCGCCTCCTGCATCACCTCGGCAGGATCATTGGACGGTAATTCAAAGCCAACAGGGTAAACCCCGCGGTAGAGGGTAACTTTTCTACGTGTTTCTACATGTGGCGTCAAGGCATAGATCGGTACCCCTGAACTTATGCGGGACATCCATAAGGCAGTAGACCCAGACTCTGTAAGGGATGCGATAGCACGAACCGGTAAATGATTGGCCGAATACATCGTCGCCATGGCGATGGCCTCGTCGATCCGCTTAAATTTCACCTCCATGCGATGTTCGGAATGCGTCACTTCATGGGTCTGCTCAGCCACCAAGCACACCCGATCCATGGCCTGCACCGCTTCCACCGGGTATTTACCGGCGGCGGTTTCAGCCGACAGCATAATCGCATCGGTACCGTCGATCACGGCATTGGCCACATCGGACACCTCGGCACGGGTCGGAATCGGGCTTTCGATCATCGACTCCATCATCTGGGTAGCAGTAATGACAACAATATTGTGGCTACGCGCCAGTTTAATTAAACGCTTCTGAATCGGTGGTACCGCAGCATCGCCAATTTCGACACCAAGGTCGCCACGAGCCACCATAATGGCATCCGAGGCCTCAAGAATGCTTTCGATTTCATCAATGGCCTCGGCACGCTCAATCTTGGCAACAATCCCGCCTTTGCCACCAGCGGCACGAAACAGCTCCCGGGCTTCATTAACATCGTCGGCCGTACGCGGAAAGGAAACAGCCAAATAATCAGCATCAAGCTCGGCGGCAAACTTGATGTCTTCCCTGTCCTTGCCGGTTAATGCCGTAGCCGACAATCCACCGCCCTGGCGGTTAATACCTTTATTGTTGGATAGGGGCCCACCAATGGTGACGCGGCAATGGATTTCGTTGCCTTCAACCTTCTCGACCCACAAGACAATACGGCCATCATCTAGTAACAAGGTAGCGCCTCGGCTGACATCATTATGTAACTCTTTATAAGTGACGCCAACGCGCTCCTGGGTACCGGCATCCAGGTCCATATCGACATCTAATATAAATTCGTCACCTTCCTTCAAGATGATTTGCTTGTTCTTGAATTTGCCAACGCGGATCTTGGGGCCCTGTAGATCGACCAATATACCCACCGGGCGCCCGTGGGCCTGGGCCCGGTCGTGTACCAAATCTGCCCGTTTTTTATGAATCTTATGAGTATCATGCGACAGGTTCATACGCACGGTATCAACCCCGATCTCAATCAGTTTGTCGAGCACACCCGCAACGTCGGTAGCGGGTCCCAGTGTGGCTACAATCTTGGTTCTTCTTGGCATTTATATAGGCCTTTTATTTAGCACGTTGTTCCAGCATGGCGACAGCCGGCAGGGTCTTGCCTTCCAGGTATTCCAGAAAGGCGCCGCCGGCAGTAGAAATATAGGACACCTTGTCGTAAATACCATACTTTTGAATAGCGGCAATGGTATCACCACCACCAGCCAGGCTAAAACCCGGGGCATTGGCAATGGCCATGGATACGGTTTTGGTGCCTGCACCGAACTGATCAAACTCAAATACACCTACCGGTCCATTCCATATAATGGTACCGGCCCTGGAAATGATGTCGGCCAGCTCCCTGGCGGATTCCGGACCAATATCAAAAATCATGTCATCATCATCCACTTCATCGGCATTCTTCAATACAGCCGGTTCGTTTTCATCAAACTGCTTGCCACAAACCACATCCGTGGCAATCGGAATACTGGCGCCGCGAGCCTTCATTTTCTCTATCAAAGCCCTGGCCGTATCCACCAGGTCATTTTCACAAAGAGACTTACCGACATTATGACCCATTGCCTTGAGGAAAGTATTGGCAATACCGCCACCAACAACCAGTTGATCCACTTTCTCGGACAAGGCTTCGAGGACAGTCAGTTTGGTCGAAACTTTTGAACCACCAACGATAGCGACCATGGGACGTGCGGGTTCGGCCAGCGCCTTGGCCAGGCTATCCAGTTCACCAGCCAACAACAAGCCGGCGCAGGCAGTCGGCGCAAATTTGCCAACGCCGTGGGTGGAGGCCTGGGCCCGGTGGGCGGTACCAAAGGCATCCATAACAAAAACATCACACAAACTTGCGTATTTTTTCGCCAGCTCTTCATCATCTTTCTTCTCGCCGGCGTTGAAACGTACGTTCTCCAACAGAACGACGTCACCAGCCGCAACCTGTGGCGCGTTTTCAAGGTAGTCTTTTACCAGGCGCACTTCCTTGCCAAGTTTAACGCTCATGTTCTCGGCGATAGGTTGCATGGAGTTCTTTTCGTCGGCCTTGCCTTCTTCCGGGCGGCCACGATGTGACATCACCATGACTTTGGCGCCGGCCTGCATACAGTGCTCAACAGTAGGCATGGATGCCGTAATCCGGGCATCCGAAGTGACCTTGCCGCCTTTGACCGGAACATTGAGGTCGGCACGAATCAAAACGCGCTT
>CAJVXG010000152.1 GCA_913009215.1 uncultured Gammaproteobacteria bacterium
TCGGCCGGTGTTTTTTATAATAAAAATGAATTTGATGCTGACGCCTCCGGTGCCCTGACGATTGGCGGGAATCCTTATGTTACCTCGTTGAATGCCAATGTCTCCTTTGACCGGACATCACCCTATATTGGAATTGGCTGGGGTAATGCGGTGAAGGAGGGAAAGCGGTTGACGCATTCCTTCGACCTTGGTTTGATGTACCAGGGTTCGCCCAAGGTCGAGCTGAGAGCCAGTAACCCGGCGGTGACACAGGCCGACCTGAATCAGGAGGCCCTGGAGCTGGAAGATGCCTTGAGTAGTTTCCGCTACTATCCGGTGATCTCCTACGGGATATCGTTCAAGTTCTAGCTTTAATGTTCGCAAGTGGCGCTGAACTCAATATCGGGCCAGCGCTCATGTGTCAGGTTCAGGTTGACCCTGGTGGGCGCCAGGTAGACCAGCATACCGGCATTGTCCCGGGCCAGATTGATTTCATTCTTTTTAATAAACTCTTCCAGTTTCTGCTGGTCGCTGCACCCAACCCAGCGTGCCGTGTGGATCGTCACCGGGTCGTAGCGGCAGCTGACTCCGTACTCGTCCTTGAGACGATAGGCGACGACATCGAACTGCAGTATACCGACGGCCCCGAGGATGAGATCGTTTCTGCTTAGCGGGCGAAATATCTGGGCGGCCCCTTCTTCGCTCAACTGATCCAGCCCTTTTTGTAACGCCTTCATTTTCATCGGATCTTGCAACAGCACGCGACGAAATAATTCAGGCGCAAAGTTGGGTATGCCGGCGAACTTCATGTCCTCGCCCTGGGTAAAAGTGTCGCCGATACGAATGGTACCGTGGTTGTGTAAACCGATAATATCCCCGGCATAGGCCTGTTGTACTTTCTCGCGCTCCCTGGCCATAAAGGTAATGGCGTTGGCAATCTGCACATCGCGACCAATGCGTACATGATGCATTTTCATACCGTCGGTATATTTGCCGGAAGTGATGCGCATAAAGGCAATACGGTCACGATGTTTTGGATCCATATTGGCCTGAATTTTGAAGATAAAGCCGGTGAGGTTTTTCTCACCGGCAAAGACTTCGCGAGATTCGGTAGCACGCGGCTGTGGTGGTGGTGCCACCTCGACAAAGCTGTCCAGTAATTCCTTGACGCCAAAATTGTTGATTGCGGAACCAAAGAAGACAGGTGTTAATGTACCGCTTAGATATTCTTCCGCGCTGAATTCATCGCTGGCCCCTTTCACCAGATCTATGGTGTCGCGTAATTCATGGACCCGATCCCCCAGATGTTGTCCAAGTTCGGGACTATGGAGACCGCTAATGGTTTCGCCGGTAATAATTTTACCACCATGGCTTGGACTGAAGAGGTGCACTTCATCATGCAATAAATGATAAACACCCTTGAAGTTTTTGCCGCTGCCAATCGGCCAGGTGATCGGGGTACAACGTATTTTCAGGATGCCCTCAATTTCATCCATTAACTCAATCGGGTCCCGGCTCTCGCGGTCCAGTTTGTTGACAAAGGTCATGATGGGGGTATTACGCAGTCGACAAACTTCCATGAGTTTGATAGTGCGGAGCTCGACACCCTTGGCGCTGTCGATGACCATCAAGGCCGAGTCAACCGCGGTCAGGGTACGGTAGGTATCTTCCGAGAAGTCCTCGTGACCCGGCGTATCCAGCAGGTTTACGACCCGGTCCCGGTAGGGAAATTGCATGACTGAGGAGGTGACCGAGATGCCGCGCTGCTTTTCCAGCTCCATCCAGTCCGAAGTGGCATGGCGTGATGCCTTGCGGCCCTTGACGGTACCCGCCAGCTGGATAGCGCCACCAAAGAGCAACAGTTTCTCCGTCAAGGTGGTCTTACCGGCATCGGGGTGCGAGATAATGGCAAAAGTACGACGCCGCTGGATTTCTTCCTGCAAGGAGGACATGGCAATAAATATAACCTGAAAAACGCGCGATTATACAAACTCGCGCTGTCGAACAACAGGGGCTACACTAAATTTAGGCGCTAAATATCCCCATGAGACTGTCAACAGGCCCACTAGAGACCCGATTGGTTCACAAATGGCATTATGGGAGGACAGATAGACGTTAGCGGTTGCTTTGGTGAAGGAACAGGCAACCAGCAAGATCAGAACAATATTATAATAATTCAGCACATCGATGGTGGAAACCGGATGAATTACAATGGCTGTAAAGAAAAAAAACAAGACTCCCAGAATTGACAGCTTTGATTTTTATCCCGGCCGTGTTTTGGCTGGTAAATACGAGGTCATGATGCAACTTGGTGGGGGCTGGGAAGGCGAGGTATACCTTATTCGGGAAATGGCCACCGGCATCGAACGTACTGCAAAGTTCTTTTTCCCGCAGCGCAATGTTCGCGACAAGGCCGTTAAATACTATGCCAAGAAGCTACATAAGCTGAGGCATTGTCCCATTGTCATCCAGTACATCACACAGGACAAAATTACCCATTCCAGGGTACCCATTAGCTTTCTTATCTCCGAGTTCGTAGAGGGTGAATTGCTCAGCAAGTTTCTTGATCGGCAGCCCGGTAAACGCATTATGCCGTTTCAGGCCATACATCTATTGCATGCATTGTCTAGCGGAATGGAAAGTATACATCGAATCCATGAATATCATGGTGACCTGCATACCGATAATATTATTTTGCAGCGTTATGGTCTTGGCTTCGATATGAAACTGATCGACATGTTTCAATGGTCGGCGCCAAGATCAGAGAATATACGCGACGATGTCCTGAACATGATCAGGGTATTCTACGATGCCCTGGGCGGACAAAAGCATTATGCCAAACAACCTGATGAAGTAAAGGCTATATGTTGTGGCCTCAAGAGTAGCCTGATATTCAAGAAATTTCGTACCGCACGTCATATACGTGAATATATCGAGACCATGGAATGGCATTAGAATTCCTGGTGATTGCTTTATGACTTTATCTGCAACCCTTTATTTCGAATCTGACCATGCTGTAGCAGAGAAAAAGGTCTTTGCCTCCGGGCAGGCCGTGATTTTTTCCCGCCGGGCGCCGGATAAGGAAGGACCCAATGAGGATGCGATTGCATTGATTCCCTATGACCAGGATTCCGGTGTACTCGTGGTTGCTGATGGTCTCGGAGGAGAACGGGCAGGTAACGAGGCATCACGACTTGCTATCGAGAAGATCAACGTTGCCGTACAGATGGCCGCCAGGGAAGAAACAATATTGCGCGAGGCTATCCTCGATGGCATTGAACAGGCCAATCAGGCCGTGATGGATCTTGGCCTGGGTGCGGCCACAACGATTGCCCTGGTGGAGATCAGCGAAGGGCTTATACGCCCTTACCATGTGGGGGATTCCATGATTATGGTTAGCGGACAACGCGGCAAGGAAAAATTCCTGTCCATTCCGCACTCACCGGTAGGTTATGCTGTTGAATCAGGCATGCTCGATGCCTCTGAGGCGGTATTGCATGAAGAGCGCCACGTTGTGTCCAATGTGGTTGGCGAGGCCGATATGCGTATTGATATCGGACCAACCATCAAGATGGCAAAGCGCGATACCCTGGTGCTGGCCAGTGATGGCTTGTCGGATAATCTGTATAACGAAGAGATTGTCAGTACAGTACGCAAGGGGGATTTGTTACAGGCTGCCGGAGAGTTGATCAGAAAGACTACGGCACGTATGCACCAGCAGGAACCGGACAAGCCCGGAAAAGCAGACGATCTGTCGTTTATATTATTCAGGCAGGGCT
>CAJVXG010000153.1 GCA_913009215.1 uncultured Gammaproteobacteria bacterium
AAGGCGTGTATATAACAACTTTACGTCAGAAGGGTGGAGGTTTACGTCTTGTGGGATATGCACAATCAAATGCGCGCGTATCGGCATTTATGCGGAGTCTGGAAAAATCGGATTGGTTCCAACTACCAAGTCTTGACATTATAAACATTACTGACAAGAGAGATGGTGACAGGGTTAGTAAATTCTCACTCCAGGTTAAACGCAAGGTCAAAAAAGAAGAAAAAAATAAATCAAAGAAGACCGCTAAAGGTAAAAAGCCATGAATCTTGACGAGCTAAGAAATATCGATATTAATGATATTTCATCCTGGCCGCTAGTGATCAAGATGGCTGCGATCTTATTTATATGTGCCGCTATACTGGTTGGTGGTTATTTTGCATTTATTGATAGTCAGTTAGAAGAATGGGATACCAGGAAACAAGAGGAAGAAAAATTAAAACAGACGTACATGGGAAAAAAGGCCTTGGCTGTAAATTTACCGGCTTATAGACAACAAATGGAAGACATGGAAAGGACATTCGATAGCATGAGAAGACAGCTTCCAAGCAAAACAGAAGTACCGGATATATTGGTAGACATTACCCAGGCTGGACTCGGACGTGGACTGAAATTTAGGCTTTTTGATCCATTGCCTGAGAAAAAGAAGGAATTTTATGCAGAGCTACCAATCAAACTTTATGTTTTAGGCTCATACCACGAAATCGCCTTGTTTATTAGTGACCTGGCGGCGCTACCAAGAATTGTAACTATAGGAAATATTCAAATGGCAGCATCCAAGTCTGGAAAGATCTCCATGAGAGCCACTGCCAAAACATATCGGGCGCTGGAAGTTGGCGAGACTACAGGCAAAGCCAGGAAGAAGAAAAGAAGAGCAAGAGGAAGATAGTGCGATGGTGCATTTGATAAAAGTATTGTTGTTTCTGCTAGTGGTTTCGTTGGCTGCTTGTGGTAGTGATGGGCTGGATGATTTGCGCGAATTCACCAAAAATGCCCATGCCGACAGGAAGCCTACTGTTGACCCTATCCCGTTCATGAAGCGATATCAAACTTTTGCCTATAGCGCAGAATCATTAACAGATCCATTTGCTGTTCTGAATCTTAGACCTAAACCCACGCCTTGTCCGACATGCAAGAATCAAAAAGATAATCGGCGCAAGGAACCATTGGAACAGTATCCACTGGATGCATTGAAGATGGTGGGCACTTTAACCAGGAAAAATCGATACTGGGTAATCATTCAGGCACCCGATGGCTCTGTTCACCGTGCCGCAGTGGGAAATTATATGGGGGATAATAATGGCGTTATAACCAAAATCAGTGATGAGAAAGTTTTCCTGGTTGAATTAGTACAAACGAGTTTGGGAAGCTGGGTCGAGCGTGATGCAAGCGTTTCGATTATCGAATAATTGTTAATTTTATGACAGAGAGTCAGGCCTATGAATGCCAAAAAAATATTGAGTACAATACGTAATCGTCTGAATATAGCGGTATTCCTTTCGACGGTTTTGTTGGTGTTGACCGGGATAAGCAGCGCTTATGCTGCAGAAGTGAAGTCGTTGTCCTGGAAGGGCGGTGATACACCAACCTTATACGTCAAAGTAAAAGGTGATGTTAAATACGAAACCCTGTCATTAGAGGACGGGTTTCGGCTACGGTTAATCTTGCCAAATACCAAGCTGGGCAAGAAAGTTAGGGAACTGGAGGGTAAAGATTATATTAAGGGCGTATTTCCTTATTTGGCTGAAAACGGTACTGCCGTAAATGTGGATTTGTTGATGACTAAGGCCGGTCGTTTGCAAATCAAGAAAGTCAGGAAGGGTTTCCATATTGTAGCCCTGTCTGGTGCTGAAACGACCACATCAGGCACTGATGGTGGCCGAACTCGTCGGGCGGCAAGAGCAGGGCAAAATGTGATCAAGGAAGTATCGTATTCCAAGTTGCCCGGCGACCGTATTCAATTAACTATACGTATGGCGAAACGCCCTGCGAAACCCAATACATTTACGATCACCAATCCTGCGCGTATTGCAATGGATTTTCCAAAGACTCGTGTTGGTTTGAATCGTAAATCTATGCGTGTTGGTGAAGGGGCCCTGTTGACGGTGAGTACGATTGAGGCTGCTGATCGTACGCGGGTGGTACTCAGCCTGATTGATTCCGTAGCTTATAAAACCAGTATTCACGATAATGTTATAGACATTACACTTGATAGCCCCAGTAGTGTCACTGGTAGAGCTGCCCGTAAAAGGCAAACCAGGTTTACCAGCAAACGCAAAGGCGGTAGATATCAGCTCCAGGATATTGATTTTCGTCGCGGACCAGCCGGTGATGCCAAAATCGTTATGAAACTTTCCGATCCGGAAGTCGGTATCAATATTACCGAACAGGCAGGAGAAATCATTCTCGATTTTCTTAATACAACAGTTCGGGGTAAATTGCAGCGTCGTTTGGATGTGGTCGATTTTGCTACTCCAGTGCAAACGATTGATACCTTTCAGGAAGGTAAAAGGGTGCGTATGATTATTACCCCGAAAGGCAAATATGAGCATATTGCCTATCAAACAGGTAATATCTTTACAGTAAATGTTCGCCCTATCATTGAAAAAGAGGGTGAGAAAAAGAAAGATGAGTTTGGTTATTCTGGTGATAAATTGTCTCTTAATTTTCAGAATATTTCGGCACGAGCAGCGCTGCAAGTGCTGGCAGATTTTACCGGCCTGAATTTTGTGATTAGTGATACGGTAAGAGGTAATCTGACTCTGCGATTGAAAGACGTCCCGTGGGACCAGGCGCTGGATTTAATCCTTGATGTGAAGAATCTGGCCATGCGTCGCAAGGGCAATGTCGTGACAATTGCTCCTGCTATAGAAGTTGCGCGCAAAGAAAAGGCCGCAAATGCCGCCTCTAAATCAATTCTTGAGCTGGAGCCCCTGCGTACCGAGTTAATACAGATCAATTATGCCAAGGCCGCAGAAATAGCAACTTTGTTAAAATCCATTAAAGCAGTGAGCTCTGGTAGTAGCAGTAGCGCGCATCCGGTATTTGGCCCATCGGCAACCGGACAGGGAGTACAAGTTGCAACCAATTCGAACACCCTGCTTTCTCCAAGAGGTCAGGTCAGTGTAGATACTCGTACTAATTCATTGTTAATTCAGGACGTAGCCAGCAAAATCAGAGAAGTTCGTAAACTGATAGCCAAGATCGATAGACCTGTGCGGCAGGTGATGATCGAAACCCGTATTGTTGAAGCCCAGGATAACTTCAAGAAAGAACTGGGCGTCAAGTTTGGTATCAAGAATGCGAATGTAAATAACGCAGCGCAAGGTCAGCATAATAATGCGATATCAGGAACCATAACGGACTCGGCTAATATTATTAATAACGGTGGTATTAATGCTGCCGATGCAGGTGGTCTCAACGTTGATTTTGGCGTCAGCGATGGTGGTTCGATTGGTTTTACACTGGCCAGATTGGGCGCTACGGGCAATCTATTAAATCTCGAGCTGTCTGCGCTGCAAACAGAGAACAAGCTGAAGATTATTTCCAGCCCAAGAGTGATAACGGCCAATCAGAAGACGGCCAAAATCGAGTCTGGTTCTGAGCAGGTATTTACCACCACCGTGCTTGGCGCGGGTTCGGTGGTTACAAAAAGGGCTACATTGAAGCTCGAAGTAACGCCGCAAATTACACCAGATGATCGAATTAATATGGAGGT
>CAJVXG010000154.1 GCA_913009215.1 uncultured Gammaproteobacteria bacterium
GATGACACCATTTCCGAGACTGCCATGCCGGCCCCCATCTTTCGGCATAACTGGCGGAACGGGCGATCGGTAACACCGGCCATGGGCGCCAAAAAAAGATTATTCTGCAGTGTGTAAGGACCGATCTGCATCTAGTTATCAGTTTGGGATAAAGGGGGCAGCATCATACCTAATAATGCAGGCCCCGGAAAAGAGAAAATCTGTCTTTTTTCAGGCAGGAAATATATTTAACAGCAGGAATGGAGGTTTAGCCGGGAATCCGGACAAATTACTGGATAAGAACGGGTCAACATCTGCTAACGGTTTGCTACCAGCTGAATTTCGTAATTTTGTGCCCGCTTCCCGGGGCTGGTGACATCCAGGCGGGCACGAACAGAGACATTGGTTGGCATTTTGTTGTTGTTTTTACCAAGACTGCGGATGTACTCACGGGGTTTAAAGGTTTTTCGGGCAATAATGTGGCCGCTGTTTTCGGTCAATGTTACTTCCATCAGCGGGTAGGGTTGGGCAAAGTCAGCTCGATTGATCAGAGTGGCACTAATGCGCAACGCTTTTTTAAATTTCGGATGGGGCTGAATCTGGGTATCCGCCAGTTCAATGTTGGAGACATCCTGTAAAGGTGAGGTCTTGCATTTAAATGGTTTGCAGGTAGCGACTATCAAGGGCCGTAACATCCTGTTCTGCGACAGCTCATCGCTGTAAAAATACATTACCTGGGCGAGGAACAAGGAGGCCACCAGCACGATACCAATAATCCAGAAAATAGCCCGGGTTCGCTGCTGTGGGGTGCGACCTAATAATTCATCAATGGTTGGCAAGTGACTGCCAATAAATCGACGTTTTTTCCGTGGTTTGTTTTGTGTGTCCATCGGGGGGGTGTCCGTCCCGGTTGCAGTCGTGTCTTTGGCCTCGACATCAATCAGGTGTCTGGTGGACTGAAAGATTTGCTGGCACTGACCGCAACGGACAACACCGCCACGGGCCTGCAATTGCTCTTCGTCGATGCGAAAAACGGTCTGGCAATGTGGGCAACGGGTGAGGCTCATGGTCCTATATTAATCGAAATTAATCGGGCTGGGGGTTTTTTGTCCCGGCCAACAGACACCAACCGTCCATTTTGGCGCTGACGTAGACATGCAGTCGATACCGGGACAAGGGGCTATTTACCGAGCTTTTTTTCCAGGTAATGGATATTGACGCCACCGGCTTCAAAGGCGCCATCGTTGAGGATATCTATATGCAGCGGGATGTTGGTGTTGATGCCGTCGATATACATCTCACTCAGGGCAACACGCATACGGGCCAGGGCTTGTTCGCGGGTATCGCCATGGGCAATGATTTTGGCAATCATGGAATCGTAATACGGCGGTACCGTGTAGTTATTATAGATGTGCGAATCGACACGAATGCCGGGACCGCCGGGCTGGTGGTACTGCGTAATTTTTCCCGGCGACGGGACAAAGGTCCGCGGGTGTTCGGCATTGATGCGGCATTCAAAGGCGTGACCGTTTATATGCACATCCTTTTGTTTAATGGATAATTTTTCACCACTGGCGATTAGTAACTGCTCGGTAACGATATCGACACCGGTGATCATCTCTGTCACCGGGTGTTCGACCTGCACCCGTGTGTTCATTTCAATAAAGTAAAACTCATCGTCCTCGTAGAGGAACTCAAAGGTTCCGGCGCTTTGGTAACCTATCTTGCGGCAGGCCTCGGCGCAACGTTCTCCGATTTTGGCCCGTACCTTCTCGGTGATGCCGGGTGCCGGTGCCTCCTCAATGACTTTCTGATGGCGACGTTGCACAGAGCAATCACGCTCACCCAGATAGACCGCGTTTCCATGCTGATCGGCCAGCACCTGTATTTCCACATGGCGCGGATTGCCGAGATATTTTTCCATGTAGACGATATCGTTATTAAACGCGGCAGCGGCCTCGGCGCGGGTCAGGGAAATGGCATTTAACAGGGCCGCTTCGGTATGTACCACGCGCATGCCCTTGCCACCGCCACCGGCAGTGGCCTTGATCAGCACCGGGTAACCGATGCTGGAGGCGATGCGCAGGTTTTCGGCATCGTCATCGCCAAGTGGGCCATCAGAGCCGGGGACGCAAGGCACACCGGCCTTTTTCATGGTTTCGATGGCGGAGACCTTGTCGCCCATGAGCCGGATGGTTTCCGGTTTGGGCCCAATAAAAATAAAGCCACTATTGATGACACGTTCGGCAAAGTCGGCATTCTCTGACAGGAAGCCGTAACCCGGGTGGATGGCCGTGGCGTCCGTGACTTCGGCGGCACTGATAACGGCCGGTACATTCAAATAGCTTTCCAGTGCCGGTGCCGGCCCGATACAAACGGATTCGTCCGCAAGGCGTACGTATTTCGCTTCACTATCGGCAACGGAATGGATGGCCACGGTACGGATGCCCAGTACCCGGCAGGCCCGCAGGATGCGTAGCGCAATTTCGCCGCGATTGGCAATAACGACTTTATCAATCATGACAGGGGTTCGTACTACTCAATAATAAACATGGCTTCGCCGAATTCCACCGGTTGGCCATTTTCTTTGAGAATTAATTTCACGGTACCGGACTTCTCGGCCTCGATTTCATTCATCATTTTCATGGCTTCGATGATACACAGGGTATCACCTGCCATTACCTGGCTACCGACTTCCACGAAAGGCGCGGCTTCGGGTGATGCCGAGCGATAGAAGGTGCCGACCATCGGTGAAGTGACGGCATTGGCATTATTGGCAACCGTTTCGGCAGCGTTAGTGTCCTGTGTCGCGGCTGGTGCTGCTGTAGCAGCAGTGCCAATGATTGGTGCGCTGCTGATAACTTGTGTTGCCGTTGGCAGTGAGCTGGCACGACTGATGCGAATCGACTCCTCGCCTTCCTTGATTTCAATTTCGGCCAGACTGGACTCCTCCAGCATCTCGATCAGTTTCTTGACTTTGCGAATATCCATAGTGGTTCCTTAGACTCTACGTTAAACGTTGTAATGCGGCTTGCAGTGCCAGGGCATAGCTGGGCGCGCCAAAACCGCTGATGACGCCGACTGCGATATCGGAAAAATAGGACTGATGTCTGAATTCCTCACGGGCGGCGATATTGGATAAATGGATCTCTATAAACGGTATTTTGCTGGCGACCAGGGCATCCCGTATGGCGACACTGGTGTGGGTGAAGGCGGCCGGGTTGATCAGGATGAATGCCACCCCATCGCCAATGGCTTGCTGGATACGGTCGACCAGGTCGGCTTCGGCATTGCTCTGGAAAAAGGCGATTTCATGACCGGCGGTCTCAGCGGTTTGTTGCAGGCCCTGGTTTATAGACTCGAGGGTATCGTTGCCATAATGTTCAGGCTCACGAGTGCCGAGCAGATTCAAATTAGGACCATTGAGTACCAGTATTTGCGCCATAAAGTAGTTGTTTGTGCTTGTGCTAGTAGTAGTTTTACAAACTGACGGTTAATTGTCGCGATCATGCGGTGAAATGACACGATCTCCTGATATTCGGGATTCTGCCCAGCTTTATACCATTTGTCCAGTTATTTACAAGATTGCATCAGATAGCACCATTTTCGCTGCATTTCGATGCAAAATAGGATTTAAGGTGGTTACATGGCTATCTAACTAAGGGGGTATAGTTG
>CAJVXG010000155.1 GCA_913009215.1 uncultured Gammaproteobacteria bacterium
ATACCAGGGCCCGACTTCGCAGCGGTTTAGAAGCGCTCTCTATAGACAATGCCGATAACGTAGCGGAACAACTGCTGCGCTATCGGTCCTTGTTGCAGCAGTGGAACCAGGTGCACAACCTCACGGCCATCACCGATGATGCGGACATTGTCACCCACCATTTCCTCGATAGCCTGGCGGTATTACCCCACATTAAAGGAACCAGGGTGCTGGATTTTGGCACCGGCGCCGGCTTCCCTGGCCTGCCGCTGGCGATTGCCCGGCCCGGCCTGGAACTGACCCTGGTCGACAGCAACCAGAAAAAAACCCGTTTCCTGCAGCAGGTCGTGACCACTTTGGGCCTGAAAAATACGGAAATTGTGCATGCCCGCATTGAGCAATTCCAACCCGCTGCAAAATTCGATACTCTCGTAACCCGAGCCGTGGCCTCGCTGGCGGAGCAGCTGGCCTTGTGTCAGCATCTCATGGGCGAAGCGACAACGTTGTTGGCCATGAAAGGCGATCCCTCGGCAGCAGAGCTGGAGGCGTTGCCACCCGGTTTTTATATCATCGAGGTTGTCCCCTTGAGGGTACCCGGTCTGGACGCCGGGCGCTGTCTGGTTCATATTGAAAAAACTGAAAGTTGAAGATCAGGATGGAAACCGTGGGTAAAGTTATTGCCATAACAAATCAGAAGGGCGGGGTCGGCAAGACCACCACCAGTATCAACCTGGCCGCCTCTTTGTCCAGGACCAAACGCAAGGTCTTGTTGGTTGATATCGACCCGCAGGGTAATGCCACCATGGGCAGTGGTGTCGACAAGAACGACATCAGACACAGCACCTACGAGGCGCTGATCGGCATTGGTAGCCTGGAGCAGGCCATACTCACGGTCGATGGCGGTTATGATCTGATACCGGCCAACAGCAACCTGGCCGGCGCCGAAGTGGAACTGATTGATCTCGATCGTCGCGAAAAACGCCTGCGCATTGCCCTCGACTTTATAAGACAACAGTACGACTATATCCTCATCGATTGTCCGCCGTCGTTGAGCCTTCTGACCATCAATGCCCTGACCGCGTCCGATACCGTTATGATCCCGATGCAGTGCGAGTATTATGCCCTGGAGGGTTTGAGCGCACTGATGAAAACCATTAAAAAGATCCACGAGGCCCTGAATCCAAAGCTGCAAATCGAGGGCCTGCTGCGCACCATGTTCGACCCGCGCAACAACCTCGATAACGAGGTATCGGCACAGTTGTCCGAGCACTTTGGCGACAAGCTCTACCGCACCATTATTCCGCGCAACGTACGCCTGGCCGAGGCGCCGAGTCACGGCCAGGCCGTCATCGCCTACGACCTGCAATCCAAGGGGGCGCAGGCCTACCTGGCGCTGGCCGGTGAAATCCTGCGCCGCGACGACGAAGCGGCGGCCTGAGTACCGACATGGCAACGAAACGTAAAGCCCTGGGCCGCGGTCTTGGCGCCCTGTTCGAAAATAACAACCAGGACGGTGATGATCAGGAGGCCCTGCGTCAGGTCCCGATCGACCAGCTCGAGCGCGGCCGTTATCAGCCGCGCTTCACCATGAACAAGGGGCCGCTGAAAGAACTGGCCGACTCCATTACGGCCCAGGGCGTGGTGCAACCCATCATTGTCCGGCAAATGACCAACGGCAAATACGAGATCATTGCCGGTGAGCGCCGCTGGCGTGCCGCCCAGCTTGCCGGCCTGGAAACCATACCCGCCGTTGTCCGCAGTATCCCGGACGAGGCGGCGATGGCCATCTCCCTGATCGAAAACATCCAGCGTGAGGATCTCAACCCGATGGAAGAGGCCATGGCCATGCAACGACTGATGCAGGAATTCGAGATGACCCACCAGCAGCTGGCCGATCGTGTTGGCCGCTCCCGGGCCGCGGTTAGTAACTACTTACGTTTGCTTACCCTGGGCGAGGACGTGCGCAAGCTGCTCGAAACCGGCAGGCTTGATATGGGCCATGCTCGGGCGCTGCTGTCGCTGTCCGGTGCGGAACAATTGCGCCTGGGGCGCAAGGTCGCGGAAGACGGTTTGACGGTGCGCCAGACCGAGGCCATGGTGCGCAGGATGCTGGATCGGCCACCACCGAAGAAGAAACGTCGCAGCGGCAACGCCGATATCCGCAACCTGGAGGAAAAATTATCCGACAAGCTGGGCGCCAGGGTCCGTATCCAGAGCGGCAAAAGAGGCAAGGGTAAGCTCATTATCGAGTACAACAGCAACGACGAGCTCGACGGTATCCTCAAGCGCATTCGCTAATCCGGCAAGCCAATCCGGTAAAAGGGCCATATTTTTGTTAATTCAAACTGGTTAGCCTGTTAATATCAGACTATATGTTAACTATGTTGACTATCTACCCATAAATAAACGAAAATTTGCTCTATGAGACACCTGATCGCGATACTTTTCAGCCTCCTGTTTGCCGCCCCGGTCTGGGCTGTCGAGGGGGAGGTCGTCTCCGGCTTTAGCGTCATCGAGAGCCGTGCCCGTGCCGGCGATGCCGAGGCCCAGCTGGAAGTCGGTATTCTCTACGAGTTTGGCTTTTATATGCAAGACAACAAGGTTCCGGCCCTGGCCTGGTACATCCTGTCCGCGGCCCAGGGCAACCCGCAGGCCACCAATCGCCGCGATTTGTTGAAAAAAGAGCTCAGCGCAGGGCAAATTGCCGAGGCCGAGCGACTCAGCGAGACTATGAAATCCGGTGGCAAAATCGAGAATCCGACGACCATGCCGAAAAAGGAAAAAATGGACAAAAAACCGGAGACCGGGGACGACACCAAAGTGGACAAAAAGAGCAGCAGCCAGTAATCCCGCCGAATACCTGACTTGTTTGGTTCTGCCGCGAAAATGGCCGAAGCCCGGTAATATCATCATAATAACCATTTGGTTGACCATAGGTAAGCCGCTTATTATACTTCGCCGCCATAATTGGCCTCGGTTTCCAGGGGAATGGGCCATGATGTCAAGGCACCGAGAGACATCGAAATGAGTGTGGTCGCAGAAACGATCCAACAAGGCGCTCGACGCGTATTGATTGCCCAGGCCCTGTTGCTATTGATCAGCGCAACGGTTGCGATGTTGATACAAGGATGGTTTGCGGCGGTGTCGGCATTGTTTGGTGGGGTGGTTACCCTCTTTGGCACCGGATGGATGGCCTATCGAGTGTATCGCGCCGGGGAATTGACCAGGGACAACCCGAGTGGCGGGGCCGTCGCCCTGTATGGCGGTGTCCTGATCCGTTTCGTTTTTGTCATTACCGCGTTGGCGATTGGCATGGGTGTACTGAAACTGCAGCCCGTGTTCGTACTTATCGGTTTTGCGGTAACCCACTTGGGATATATTTTAACGATGCCGTCGGTAAAACCCCGGCAAGACTGAAAAGTTATCCATAGTATCTACCTGACATATCCTGACATACATAAGGGATAAGGCAGTTTAGGAACATTAAGAATAAATATGGCCAGCGAAAAACTGACATCAGCCAGTTACATCAAGCACCATCTACAAAATTTGACCTTTGGCCAACATCCCGATGGCA
>CAJVXG010000156.1 GCA_913009215.1 uncultured Gammaproteobacteria bacterium
ATTCATCTTGATATCAAGCCGGACAATGTACGGTTTCGATCCAATGGCACCGCGGTGCTGCTGGACTTTGGTTGTGCCCACCATACGCGCATCCCGGATTTACTGGATACCGCCTTTGCCGATGGCGAAGGCACGGTGCCTTATATTGCCCCGGAGCAGGTGGCGCGGGTACGCTCGGAGACACGCAGCGATATTTTTGCGCTGGGAGTGATTCTGTACCAACTGGTAACCGGTGAATTGCCGTACGGTCGAACTAATTTAATCTCCCTGAAACGACGCCAGGTGCATGAACCGCCGCCCCCGCGTTATTACAATCCAAAGATACCGATGTGGCTACAGGAGATTATCTTGCGCTGTCTTGAAATCTATCCGCAGGATCGATACGTCAGCGCCAAGCGCATTGCCCATTTATTGCTGCACCCGGAAGATGTGCTGCTGACGAAGAGGGCAAGACGTAAAGAAAGAACCGCCTTACTTCGTCGCCTTATATTATGGGCCAGGTCCCTGTACCGGGTGTTTGATGAAGGTGAGCTGGTACACCCGACTGAACATCTGCACCATGTGCCGCATGTCCTCATCGCCATTGATCTGACCCATAAAGCGCAGCAATTACAATTTGCGCTACGCGATACCATTAAGAAATTCTCAAAGAGCTTTAGAAAAAGTTATTTTACCTGTATGACCGTGTTTGATGAAAAAGCCCTGGAGAGGTCGGCATCATCGGCTGATAGCAATAGTCAGGCGACCACCGTAGCCGAGTTGCAGGTGGCTTTGCGCAACTGGGGGCAGGCATTAACAATCTCGAAGAGCAAGCTGGATTATCAGGTATTACCGGGTGATCCGGCCACGACGATACTCGATTACGCCCATGATCATATGGTGGATTACATTATTGTCGCCAGTCGTGGCAGTTCGACGATGCGGCGCTTTATGGGCAGTGTATCGACCAGGGTCGTGGCGGAGGCGCAATGTTCGGTGATAGTCGTGCGCCCGCAACGAGAAGATCACGATAACGAGTAGCTACTCTACCAGCCGTATCCCACCGCGCGCTTTTTCCACCGCCTCTTTCAGAGAGCCGCAACCCAGCGCCTGCACGCGTTTGTGTAAACCGCTAACAATATGCCGCACCACGGCCGGACCCTGGTAGATCAGGGCGCTGTATACTTGCAATACATCGGCGCCGGCCAGCAGTTTTTCCCAGGCGTCGCCATCGTTCTCGATACCACCAACACCAATAATAGGTATCTCGCCTTGCAGCTCTTCATAGAGTATGCGAATGGTGTTGGTGGATAGTTCCTTCAGTGGCCGTCCACTCAAGCCCCCGGTCTCGGTGGCCAGCGTATGGTCTTGCACCAGGTCGCGTGACAAGGTGGTGTTGGTGGCGATGACAGCGTCGATTTTGTGTTTGCGTATCAATTGCGCGGCGTAGCGAATACCGGATTCCTGCAGGTCAGGGGAAATCTTCACCGCCAACGGCACATAGACCTGCCGCGATTTGGCCAGCATATTGTGCTCTGCTTTCAGTTGTTCCAGCAAGTCATCGAGATACTCTTCGCCCTGCAGGTCGCGCAGGTTCGGTGTGTTCGGCGAGGAAATATTAATGGCGATATAGCCGGCATGGGTATACACCGCATTCATAGCCGTCAGGTAGTCGCGCACGGCATTCTCGTTGGACGTACTGCGATTTTTACCAATGTTGATACCGACGATAGAGTTGCTGCGTTGTTGTGTCAGATTCTCGATAAAACGAGCGACACCGACATTGTTGAAACCCATACGGTTGATAATGGCGGCGTGTTTGGCTAAGCGGAACAGGCGCGGTCTCGGATTGCCGTCTTGCGGCTGCGGCGTCACCGTGCCGAGTTCGAGCCAGCCAAAGCCGAGGTCGGACAGGACCTTGCCAAAGGTCGCGTTTTTATCCAGGCCGGCCGCCAGCCCGACCGGGTTCGGGAAATGCAGACCCATAATATCCACCGGCAATGGTGGCGTGCGGTTTTTGTATAAGGCACGCAGTAACAGGCGCATGCCAGGAATGCGGTATAGCAGGGCAATGAACTGGAATATGACCACATGGCTTTTCTCGGCATCGAGCAGGAACAACAGTGGTCGGATTAATCTATACACGCGGGCCGATGCCAGGTTGGATACACATATTAATGTACATCATAACGTATTTGCGGCTTGCTTAGAATCGCTCCTGCTCGCCAAGGTAGCGCCATTGGCCCAGCGGCAGTTTGCCTAAACGCACACGACCAATACGGACACGTTTGAGTCCGGTCACGGTCAGGCCGACGGCCTCGCACATACGCCGTATCTGCCGCTTCTTGCCCTGACGCAGAATAAACTTCAGCTGATCTTCATTTTGCCAACTGACCTTCGCCGGCTTCAGGGCTTTGCCATCGAGCTTGAGGCCATGGCATAGCAACGCCAGCTCGTCCTCGCTTAAGCGGCCTTCGACCCGTACCAGGTATTCCTTTTCAATGTTGCTGTCTTCACCAACCAATTGCCGGGCAATGCGCCCGTCCTGGGTCAGTATCAGCAAACCGGTGGAGTCGATGTCCAGGCGGCCGGCCGGCGCCAGCCCGACCAGTTGCTTGCGGTGGAATCTGGTTGTGTTGCGATCGTCACGATAGTGGTTGTTGGCGCCGAACAGGGTAACAGCCGGTTGGTAGCCTTTCTCGGCTTGCCCGGAGACATAGCCTATGGGTTTGTTCAGCAAAATGGTAACAGCCTGCTGCATTTTGGTCTCGGCCTCTTTACTCAGCGTGATTTTCTGCTGGCGTGTGGCCTTGGTGCCGAGGGTGGTAATGCGCTCACCGTCGACCAGCACCCAGCCGTTCTTGATGAAGCGGTCGGCCTCACGGCGGGAGCACAGCCCTTGCTCGGACATCAGTTTGGATACGCGGATTGTTTCTTCACTCATGATACGGCCCTGGATCGTGGCCCGATTGTAGCGTGATTCCGGCCGCACTGCTGGCCGGATTTTCTGTTATTCTACGGTGCTGAATTCATATCTATCCAGGAACATTCATGTCCAAGAAAATTAAGAAAATTAATAAAATCAGTGCCCATATCACCGAACCGAAGTCTCAGGGCGCGTCACAGGCCATGCTCTATGGCACCGGCCTGGACGAGAACGACCTGAGCAAGGCCGAGGTCGGTATCGCCAGCGTCTGGTGGGAAGGCAACACCTGTAATATGCATTTGAACGACCTTGCCGCCAAAGCGAAGGAGGGCGTCGTTGCTGCCGACATGGTCGGTATGCGCTTTAACACCATCGGCGTATCCGATGGTATTTCTATGGGCACCAGCGGTATGAGTTTCTCCCTGCAATCGCGTGACCTCATTGCCGATTCGGTGGAAACCGTCATGGGGGCCCAGTGGTACGACGGACTCATTGCCATTCCCGGTTGCGACAAAAACATGCCCGGTGTGTTGATCGCAATGGGACGCCTGAACCGCCCGGCGTTGATGATCTATGGCGGCACCATCAAGCCGGGACATCGCGATGACCAGACGCTGGATATCATTTCCGCGTTTCAAAGCTA
>CAJVXG010000157.1 GCA_913009215.1 uncultured Gammaproteobacteria bacterium
GTATGGTGCAATTCAAGGACGTCTTTCTCGGTGCCGACAAGCGCCCCTACAAACGGGCAGCCAGCTCGCAACGTTGTGTACGCGCCGGCGGCAAGCACAATGACCTGGAGAATGTTGGCTATACCGCCCGGCATCACACCTTTTTTGAAATGTTGGGAAATTTCAGTTTTGGCGATTATTTTAAACGTGAAGCCATTGGTTATTCCTGGGAATTTTTGACGAAGACATTAAAAATTCCGGCAGATCGCCTGTGGGTTACGGTTTATAAAGACGACGATGAAGCTGCCGATATCTGGCTGAATGAAATCGGTGTCGATGAAAAACGCTTCGGTCGTCTTGGTGAAGAGGACAACTTCTGGTCCATGGGCGATACCGGCCCCTGTGGCCCCAGTTCCGAGATTTATTACGACCATGGCCCGGACGTACCCGGTGGCCCGCCAGGCAGTCCTGATGCCGAGGAAGATCGTTATATCGAGATCTGGAACCTGGTGTTCATGCAGTTTGATCGTGATGCCAGTGGCAACATGACACCTTTGCCAAGACCATCAGTAGATACCGGTATGGGCCTGGAACGCATTGCCGCCATACTACAAGGTGTGCACAGCAATTATGAGATTGATTTATTTCAGAACCTGATCAAGGCCGTGGCCAGGGTGGTGGATTGCAAGGATCTGAAGCAGAACTCTCTCAAGGTTATCGCTGACCACATTCGGGCAGCCAGCTTCCTTATTAATGATGGTGTTATGCCGGACAATGAAGGTCGGGGTTATGTGCTGCGTCGCATTATTCGTCGTGCTATTCGTCATGGTTATGAACTCGGTAAGAAAGAAATCTTTTTTTATAAACTGGTAGCAGCCTTGGTCAAGGAAATGGGACAGGCCTATCCGGAGCTGAAGAAAAACCAGAAACGGATTGAACAGGTATTGCGTCAGGAAGAAGAGCGTTTTGCCGAGACCCTGGAGCAGGGCATGAAAATTCTGGAAGACAGCCTGAGCAAGTTAGAAGGTAAAAACAAGATATTACCGGGTGAGACGGCCTTTAAATTGTACGATACCTATGGTTTCCCGGTGGACCTGACCGCGGATTTTGCCCGTAGGCAAAATGTTACTGTCGACATGGACAGCTATGAAAAGGCCATGGATGCGCAACGGGAGCGGGCAAGAGCCGCGAGTCATTTTGAGCTGGACGGTACCAGTTTGCTGGAAATTGACATTAAAACCAAGTTCATTGGATACGAGTGCGAGGAAGATAAGGCAACTATAAAGGCAATCTTTGTAAATGGTCAATCTGTTAAGCAAGTTGATGATGAGCCTCAGGTTGTTATCATTGTATTGGATCGTACGCCTTTTTATGCTGAGTCTGGTGGGCAGGTTGGAGATCGTGGCTATATTGAAAATGAAGGGAACCGTTTTCACGTCGATACAACACACAAGCATACCAGTGGCGCTTATTTGCATTATGGTCGAATCGACTCAGGCATTTTAAAGATTGGTGATCATATACGGGCAAGAGTTGTTGATCGTACACCAATCAGACTAAATCATTCCGCTACTCATTTATTGCATGCTGCGCTAAGAGAGAAACTCGGTAAACATGTTACCCAGAAAGGCTCAATGGTTGCATCAGGACGTTTACGTTTTGATTTCTCTCATCCAAATCCAATGACGTCCGATGAGTTGACTCTTGTGGAAGACTTGGTGAATGAACATATCCGGAAGAACCATGAAGTCAAAACAGAGACGATGAATATTGATGATGCCAAAAAGAGTGGTGCTATGGCGCTATTTGGAGAGAAGTATGACGAAAAAGTACGTGTACTAAGTATGGGAAAATTCTCTGTAGAGCTGTGCGGCGGTACACATGTCAATCGCACTGGTGACATTGGATTGTTCAAGATCGAGTCTGAGTCAGGTGTTGCCAGCGGTGTGCGCCGTATTGAGGCGCTGACCGGGGCCAATGCAATTGGTTATGTCTGGCAGGAAGAGGAGACACTAGACCTTATTGCCAATACATTAAAAACGGATCGTGCCTCTGTGCTAAATAAGGTTCAACAGCTTGTGGATAAAAATAAGGCACAGGAAAAAGAGCTGGCGCAAATGAAAGGCAAATTGGCCAGTTCCACAGGCGATGACCTGTCGGTCAAGGCAGAGGATGTCAATGGCATCAAGGTGCTGGCAGCACAACTGGACGGTGCCGATGCCAAAACCCTGCGCGATACCCTGGACCAGCTGAAGAACAAGCTGGGCACGGCCGCGATTGTGCTGGCCAGTGCGGACGGCGATAAAGTGAGCCTGGTGGCAGGTGTCACCAAGGACAGCGTTAAGCGGGTACAGGCCGGAGCCCTGGTGAATATGGTGGCGCAGCAAGTCGGCGGCAAGGGTGGCGGTCGTCCTGACATGGCCCAGGCTGGCGGCAATGATCCTGGCGCCTTGGCGGCGGCGCTGGCCAGCGTTAAGGCCTGGGTGTCGGAACAAACTTCCTGATCTCCGGTGTACATTCCTGTTTACTCTGACCAAAAAAGTGGGTTTAATCGATCGCCTTTAATTTTACGGACCGTATCGTGAGTTTGATTGTGCAGAAATATGGTGGTACCTCGCTAGGCTCACCCGAGCGCATCGCCGCCGTGGCGCAGCGGGTTGCGGCTGCCCACGCCAAAGGCGACAGCCTGGTGGTGGTAGTGTCGGCCATGAGCGGGGAGACCAATCGCCTGATCGAGCTGGCCCACCAGGTCTCCGGGAAACCGCCGGCCAGGGAAATGGATGTACTGTTATCGACCGGGGAGCAGGCCACCATCGCCTTACTGGCCATGGCCCTGGATAAGCTTGGTGTTGAGGCGCGTTCCTATACTGGGCATCAGGTGCATATCCGAACCGATAATGCCCATGGCAAGGCACGTATCCAGAAGATCGACGATGGTCGGGTGCGGCAGGACCTGTCCAGGGGCAGGGTAGTGGTTGTCGCCGGCTTCCAGGGAGTCGATGAGGATGGCAATATCACCACATTAGGGCGCGGCGGCTCGGATACCACGGCGGTGGCTATGGCGGCGGCTCTGAAGGCAGACGAATGCCAGATTTATACCGATGTGGACGGGGTTTACACCACTGATCCACGCATTGTGCCAGAGGCAAGGCGCCTGGACCGTGTCACGGTCGAGGAAATGCTGGAAATGGCCAGTTTGGGGGCCAAAGTCCTGCAGATTCGGTCTGTCAGCTTTGCCGGTCGATACAAAGTACCGTTGCGGGTTTTGTCCTCTTTTGAGGACGGCTCCGGGACGCTGATTACCTATGAGGAAAGCGATATGGAACAGGCACAAATAGCGGGTATTGCCTTTAACCGGGACGAAGCCAAGGTCACAGTGCTGGGGGTTCCGGATCAGCCCGGTGTGGCCGCAAAGATCCTTGGGGAAGTGGCCCAGGAGGGCATAAATATCGATATGATTGTGCAAAATATCGGTGCTGATGGATTGACGGATTTTACCTTTACGGTACATCGTGCAGACTATGATAAGGCATTGAAAACACTACAGAAAGTCAGCAGAG
>CAJVXG010000158.1 GCA_913009215.1 uncultured Gammaproteobacteria bacterium
CTGACGAAGTTCGGTAATCCCACTTCGCAAATCGGGGGCCGTGGTCACGAACCTCATGTTGTAGTGGTTTTTGCCTTTGCAATGCCGGGGAAAGAATGCTCAGGACCGGGGAACAGACCTGTTTTTACTTCGTGGATATACCGGGTAATGGCGGTATCTATACCGGACGCATTGTCCATATAGTTCTTGGAAAATCGGGGACTGGGTTGAGGATAAAGCCCCAGCATATCCTGCAATACCAGAACCTGGCCATCGCAATCCTTACCGGCGCCGATACCAATAGTCGGAATATTAATTTGCCCGGTAATGGATTTGGCCAACTCGGCCGGTATCGCTTCCAGAACAATAATACTGGCCCCGGCCTGTTCGAGGATATGGGCATCATTCAACAGCTGCGCCGCCTGGTCCTTGTTGCGACCCTGTACACGATACCCCCCCATCTGGTGCACAGACTGCGGAGTCAACCCTAAGTGACCGCATACCGGTAACCCACGCTGCACCAGAAAGTGAATAGTCTCGGCCATCACGTTGCCGCCTTCCAGTTTCACCATATGAGCGCCGCCTTGCTGCATCAACCTGCCGGCATTGCGTATGGCGTGTTCCGGGCTGTCCTGGTAAGTCATAAAAGGCATGTCCACCGCCAACAATGAGCGTTCACAACCGCGACTGACACAACGACTGTGGTACACCATATCCTCGATCGTCACCGGTAGCGTAGAGTCATGGCCCTGCATCACCATGCCTAAGGAATCACCAACCAGTATCAGTTCGATACCGCTACGATCCAGCAGATGGGCAAAGCTGTAATCATAGGCGGTCAGGCTGGTGATTTTTTCACCATCCTGCTTCATCTGTTGTAATGTATGAACCGTAATCTTTTTCATGAGGCCGCCAACGGGTTCAGAAACCGACGCCCGTGATGAGTGTTGTTGATATGTTCCAAAAGCATATCAAAATCTGCGCTATTGTCGACCGGGTTGATATCAGCGGCATTGACAATCAATAAAGGGGCATCGTTATAGTGATAAAAAAACTGTGTATAAGCATCGACCAGTGATTGCAGGTAATCAATATCAACCTGTTGTTCGTATTGATTATCGCGTTTGTTAATACGTTCTATCAACACCTCTATCGGCGCCTGCAAATAAATCACCAGATCCGGCACCGGGGCCTCCACACGCAGTTGGGCATATATTTGCTCATAGAGCCACATCTCGTCATCGGCCAGATTCACGCTGGCAAAAAGCCGGTCCTTCTCGAACAGGAAATCCGAGACACAGCCCGGTCTAAACAAATCACCTTGTTTTAAGGTGCGCAATTGTCGCGCACGTTGAAACAGGAAATACAGCTGTGTTGGCAACGCAAACTGCTCCCTGGACCGATAGAAACGCTCAAGAAACGGATTGTCCTCCGGCAATTCGCGCAGCAGCTCCATACCAAACGCGTCAGCGAGTCTGCTGGCAAGGCTGGTTTTACCGACACCTACAGGCCCCTCTACGACGATATATTCAAGATTACGCGGCACTAATTATTCCTGGTTGCTTATCTATTTAATACGCTCAATACGCTGCTCACTACATGCGGCCAGCAATTCATCCAGCGGTGGTTTCCCCGGGATCCTCAACACAGGGTCCAGCTCTGCCAAAGGATACAATACAAAGGCACGCTGGTGCATCCTTGGATGCGGTATGGTCAATGCTGGCAAATTAATCACTTGATCCTCATATAATAAAATATCCATATCCAGGGTCCTTGGACCGCCCTGGGTGCCATTCCTGGTACGCCTCTGCTGTTGCTCAATACGCATCAGTATGGCCAGTATCCCCTCCGGGGTGAGTCGGGTACGAAGTCGACACACGGCATTAATAAAATCAGCCTGCTCACTATAACCAACGGGCGCACTTTTATAGAAACTGGAGCATTGATCGATCTCGATACCGGAAGTATTCCGCAGGGTGTCTATGGCGCGCTGCAGCTGTGTTGCTGGGTCGTCTTCATTACTGCCCAGCCCGATATAAACCGTATAATCCTTGTCCTGCTGTATCATTGATTTTTGTCACTTTTTCTCTTGCGGTGTTTGCCCTTTGCTTTATTGCTCAGGGCGCTGATCATGGCCTCTTGTTTGCTTTTGCTGACCTCCTGGAATTCGGTCCACCAGTCCGCCAGCGACTGTTCTGCTTCGCCGGCCAGAACACGCAACAATAAAAAATCATAGGCCGCCCGGAATCGTCTGTGTTGCAATAAACGCAGGGCTTGTTTTCCACGACGGCGCTCAAATCTCGCCTGCATCGCCCATATATCCTTCATCGGTGTACTAAAACGGCGCGGTATCACCATGCGACGACATTGCTCTGAAATCACTTCGGCACTGGCCATATACAGCGCCTGCTGGTGTGGCAGGCCATTATGCATCAACCTGGTAATATGTTTTTGTAGCTCATCCCAAAGCATGGCGGCAAACAGAAAGGCCGGGGTAACCGGCTTGTCTTCGCGGATGCGGGCATCGGTACTGCGCAGGGCATGCGGCAGAACCGAATGCTCCATATTATCCAGGCTACCGAGATAACGTTCCACCTGGGGGAAGAGTTGCGCGAACAGGCCGTATTCCCTCAGCATCTCCAGGGTTCTCTCGGCATATCCGCTGTGAAATAGCTTCAATACCTCCTCGAACATGCGGGCAGGCGGTATATCGTTGAGCAAGCCACCGAGTAAATAAATCGGCTTTGCGGTTCCCGGGGCGATACTGAAATCCAGCTTGCTGGCAAAGCGAATGGCGCGCAACATACGTACGGGGTCTTCGCGGTAGCGTTGCTCGGCCTTGCCAATAACACGAATCACCCGGTGCTCCAGGTCTTTGACACCACCGGCATAGTCGATGACCGAAAAGTCACGAATATCGTAATAAAGTGCGTTTACGGTGAAGTCACGCCGCATGGCATCCTGTTGCTGGGTACCAAAAACATTGTCTCGCAACAGCCGGCCACTGTCGCTGGTTTCGACATCGTCATCCGGGGGTTTGCGGTAAGTGGCGACCTCGATCACTTCACGCCCAAAGCGAATATGCGCCAGGCGGAAGCGACGACCAATGAGCCGCGCATTTTTGAACAAACTGCGCACCTGTTCCGGGCTGGCGTTGGTGGTCACATCGAAATCCTTCGGCGTGATGCCCAGCATCAGGTCACGGACGCAGCCACCAACGAGCAAACTGTCATAACCGCCCTCTTTCAGACGATTCAGTACCTTCAATGCGCTAATACCAATGTGCTTCCTGGATATCGGATGCTGATCACGCGGAAGAATGTGCGGTTTCTTGCTCAAAATATTTGTTTCTTGTTTATTGGTTTCGCCCCGACCATACCTATAATACAATGCATTATTGTTGATATCTGCATTACTTGTCCGCTCCCTTCGTCTAGTGGCCTAGGACACTGGCCTCTCACGCCGGTAACAGGGGTTCGAGTCCCCTAGGGAGCGCCATT
>CAJVXG010000159.1 GCA_913009215.1 uncultured Gammaproteobacteria bacterium
GAAAACGAAACAATCCAGAGCACCTGGGATAAACCCACCCAAACAGAGTGATGCGATGGGTCAATGAGCGGCAACAGTACTCTGGCAACAGCACCGATAAACAGGATGAGAAAAACCCAGAACAATGCCGCCGGGGGTTCGGTAACGCTCCTGGCGGTATGGCCTAACGAAACCCGTGACATCATGCCAATGGTCATCATGCCGATGCCGCCGAAGGCGAAGGCGTGTAGCGCCAGGTAGGGCGATACCCCAAAAACAAAAACCGCGAGCTTCAGCAGGAATCCGGCCACCAGCGAACCATAGGCCAGGTAAAGCACCCACAACAGCGGATTGCGCCAGATACCATGGGTATACCAGCCCACCATTCTTGTGCTATGCAGCAGCAACAGGATTCCGGCCAATACCGCGACAACGACCCCATTGGGCGCCAGCAAATCCGCGATCCAGAATAAAAGGAATAACACCAGGCTGGAGATATCCAGCCACTTCCAGTTCTTCAGTTGCACCGGATAACCGACGCCCCTCTCAATAAAAAACGGGATCACCCTTCGGCCGATGGTAAAGATCAGGGCCATAATCAGATAAAGCCCGGAATACAGACCCCAATAGATACCCTTCTCCAGAACATCCAGTACCCCCAGATAGAACAAGACATTACTGCCAAGCAGCAACAATAATTTTAACAGGATGGCTAACTGCTTCCATTGCCTGGCCTTGATCACTGGATATGCTGCTGCCATTATCAGTGCGACAATAAACAGGTTGTCTATGACGGCAATGACGATCATGTCCACCGGGGCGCCAATGAATGGTAAGGCCCGTGCCATCACCCACAGCAGAAATAGCAGCAACAATGGCAGGCCATTGAGCGTTTGTATGCCGGTCCAGTTCTTGATGGCAGTCAACAGAAAACCGGCGATAACGGCAATGGCGTAACCGTAGATCATTTCGTGCGCATGCCAGGTCATGGCCGGCAATCCGTATGGCCGGGTCTCCCAGCCAAAGGTATAAGCGGCCATCCAGATCACGGTTGCTATGATCGAAAAGGCCGCCGCACCGAGAAAAAACGGCCGAAAACTCAGGTGCAGTAACGCCAATCCATGCGCTTGTTGTTGGTCCTCTATCTTTATCATGTCTTCCTTAGCGCTTATTCTCAAGGCGCATAATGCCCATAGACTTCGGTGTGCTCCATACGGAAACACAGTACATGGTATGGGTTAGTTTACCGAATGGCTACGATGGTAACGTCCGTCTTCAAAGGAATTAAAAAGCTGGGAAACCAAAGGATGCTGGATGGGTTTATTCTCAGAATCAGATTCGAGATTACGCTCAGCGACATAGGTTTCGCTATCGTCCTGGTCCACCAGAACCCGATACCAGGGCTGGTCTTTCGGAGGTCGGCTCCGGGCAACTTGCTGATACCATTCTTCAGTCCCCTGAAATACGGAATCGACATCGACAATCACGCCACGATAGTGAAACAGCTTATGGTGGATTAGCTGGCCGATGGCAAACCTGGCGACCTTGCTTTCCACAACCTATTTCGCCCCCAGCGACAGGGAGGGCCCTTGCCTGGTATCCGGCAATAATGGATGAATCCCTAACTTTTTCATCAACGCCTTGTCGCTGTCACCAACCGGGTTCGGTGTGGTCAACAATTTCTCACCACAGAAAATCGAATTGGCGCCGGCGAGGAAACACAGCGCCTGTAACGACTCCGGCATTTGTTGCCGCCCGGCGGACAAACGCACCAGGCTCCGCGGTAATGCAATACGGGCGGCGGCGATGGTGCGTACAAACTCGATGGGGTCGATCGCCGCCTTGTCTGCAAGTGGTGTACCGGGGATCGCCACCAGCGTATTAATCGGTACGCTTTCCGGTTGTGGCTCCAGGGCCGCCAGTTCGGCCAGTAATTGCGCCCGTTGTTCGCGCGACTCGCCCATACCAACGATGCCGCCGCAACAGACCTTGATGCCGGCATCACGCACCTTGCCTAAGGTATCCAGACGATCGTCGTGCGTATGCGTGGTAATGACCTCGGCGTAATAATCGCTGGCGGTGTCGAGATTATGGTTATAGTAATCCAGTCCGGCCTCGGCCAGTCGCTCGGCCTGGCCCTGGCGTAACATGCCCAGGGTGGCACAGGTCTCCAACCCTAAGTCGCGCACCGCCGCGATCATGTCCAGCACCGCTTGCAGGTCCTTGTCTTGTGGCCCGCGCCAGGCGGCGCCCATACAAAAACGGCTGGCGCCATCGGCCTTGGCCTGTTTCGCCCGGTCGATCACCTCCTGCAACGGTAACAAGGCCTCGTTCTCGATTTCGGTACGGTGCCGTGCCGATTGCGAGCAATAGCCGCAATCCTCGGAACAGTTGCCGGTCTTGATTGATAACAGGGTACTCATCTGCACCGCATTGGCATCGAAGTGCCGGCGGTGCACTGTTTGCGCCTGATAGATCAGATCGTTAAAGGGCAGGGAAAATAACTTCTGGACGTCGACAAGCTTCATGGCCATGACTCGGGTTCACTACTGGGAGCTGGAAAACTAGGGGATTGCCGGATTGATGTCAACCTGGATACTGCACTGGGGTTGACTGTTATTCAGCGCATTTCTTTCCGGTCTTGATGGATTCGCATTGACCCAGAATTTGCCGCATTTTCAGCATATCGGTGAGCTCAATCTGGCGGCCGCTGACACTAATAAGGCCATCGTCCTGGAATCTGGAAAACAGGCGGCTAACCGTCTCCAGTGCCAGGCCCAGGTAATCGGCGATATCCTGGCGCGACATACTCAAGCGAATGGTGTCCGCGGGCAGGTCGAGCCGCTCCTGGCGCTTGGACAGATTTAATAAATAGACCGCTAACCGTTCCTCGGCCGTCATTTTGCCGAGCAACATCAACTGGTGTTCTTCCTGGACAATCGCCCTGCTCATGATACGCAGCAGTTGCCGTTGCAAACCCGGAATCTCGCGCGCGGTTTCCTCCAGGGCCTGATACGGGATTTCACAAAGCTCGGTTTCCTCCAGGGCCACGGCGTCACAGGTGTATTTGTCGGAACTGATGGCATCAAGCCCCAGTAACTCACTGGGCAAATGGAAGCCAACGACCTGAACCCGACCGTCTTCCATCAGACCTACGGTCTTCAGGCTGCCGGCCTTGACGGCATAAAGGGCATGCAGGGAGTCGCCGATACGATAGAGGTAGTCGCGCTTTTTCAGGGTGCGACGGCGCTTCAGCATATTATCCAGCTCCTTCATATCGGACTCGTCCAGGCCCAGCGGCAGACACAGTTCACGCAAGGCGCATTGCTTGCATGCAATTTTGATTTTGGCGAGACTGACGGTTTCTGCTTTGCCTGATGCCGGCATGTTGCCTACCCTACCCGAAGACGAATTCAATATTAAGTATATATTAATTCTATTTGAGCAGGATTTATGGGTGAAGTCTACACAGGATATCCCT
>CAJVXG010000160.1 GCA_913009215.1 uncultured Gammaproteobacteria bacterium
GACAGGGTAATTATTATTTTGGCGCGGTAGGTTTTCTTGATAGGTCGGCCACGTTTATCCTTGACGATCACAGTTGTGGTCGTTGAAGTGTCGCGGTCCTCGCCGGCGATACGCGCGGTGACATCGCAGTTGAGAACACCGATAATGCCGCCGCGTTTACAGGCCTTTTTCTTTGTCACCACAGTTTTTGTTTTTGTCAAAACCTTAGACTCAGAGTACCTCAGTACCACGGTATTGTTTCTGAACTGCAACCAGGTATCAGTGGCCCCCGTGGCCTTGGCCGATCTGGTTTTGTCCTTGTCTTTTTTGATGTCTTCCGGTTTTTTGCTGGCCAGTTCGACCGGGATGCCGGTTTTGGTTCCGGTATAGCACGAAGTGCGTGGATCGCTACTGCCAAGGCTGCTGAGGGCGCCGGTCAGTTTGGTGCTGTAACCGAACATATCCTGTAATGCATCAATCGATTTCTTCAGATTCATTTTACGTTCATCGTCTTTACCGACGATTTCCAATTGGCCTCCGGCGGTCATAACCATATCCGGCGGCAGTTGATCGGCGGTCAACTTATGGTCCTTAACGAGTTTATTGACGTAGTCCTTACGGCATTGATCGTAGTTTGATTCTGAGTTTTTATAACTGATCATAGATCGGGAGTTTTTGTTTTTTATGTCCCTGAGCGTGGTTTTGTTCTTATTTTTGTCACGACGGGCGTCACTTAGCTGTCTTCGTAAAACACCCAGGGCGGCGTTGTGTTTGCCTACTTCTCCGGCCCACTTCAGGCGTTCACTTTGTTTACGGGTACGTTGTAGTTTCTTTCGTGTAGCATTGCGCTCGCTGGTGCGCACACGGATCTTTTTTACCAGTTCCCTGATCTCTTTGTCCCTGGCGCTGACGAGCTTATTCAGTTCCTTGCATTTGAGATCGGTCTCAATGGCGGCTTGCTTGTTGGGGCCATCGGCCGTCAGGTTGGCCTGGCAACTGTTTTTCGAGCCATAATCGAGCTGCATCGCAATCAAATAGTTATCCAGCGCCACCACTTCTTTACCTATGGCCTTCCAGCGGCAGAGATTGTCGCCATTGGGACCCTTGGTGATTCCGCCCAACGAATTTTTTAGCGGGAACAATTTGTCGCGCAATAAGCTAATGGCCTCCTTGTTTTTCAGATCGCTCAATTTGTCTTTCTTTTGCAGATAGGCATTGATGTCGGCAATGACCCATTTCGAGGCGTATTTTTTATAGGCGCCACGATAGGCCTCGATTTCGTGCAAGGCATAGCCGCGGGCGCCGCTGCGCCTGACGCTCATAATGATACTGGCGGCACCCTGATCCTTGTGGATCATCTCGTGCATCGAAGTCTGCACCAGTAAATAGAGATAACGGTGATTGGAGCTGTCAAAGCGTTCGGTCTTGCCGTTGACGAATTTGACGTTCGTTACGCTAAGAAATAACTTATCGGAGCCAATGATCAATGGATGGACGAACTGGGCATCGTTTTTGTTGGGACCGGTGGTGCGATAATAGATATTGCCGTCATTCAACAGCTTTTGCATCTGATCGGCCTCACGATCGTAACCCCCGGCACGCAGGGTGCTAATGCCGTCGATGATGTTCAGAGTGGCATTGTCTTTATTGGCAGAGGAGGGTGGCGGTACTTTATAGGTCTGGGCAACCAAGGTGCCGCTCAATAACAGTAGCACAAACAGAACCGTGGTTTTGGAAATAACCGACATCCCGACCCCCCTTTTTTTAAACCGGCATAAAATAGCTGAACTTCACCGCTTTTTTCATTACCATACCCGTCTTTCGGAGTGATTTCGACCCCTATGACTGTTCGTACCCGTTTTGCCCCCAGTCCGACCGGTTATTTGCACATCGGTGGCGCCCGTACGGCGCTATTCTCCTGGCTCTATGCCCGTAAGCACGGCGGCAGTTTTGTGCTGCGTATTGAGGATACCGACCGCGAGCGCTCCACCACCGAATCGGTCAATGCCATACTGGAAGGCATGACCTGGCTCGGGCTGGAATACGACGAGGGTCCGTTCTACCAGACCGAGCGCATGGCGCGTTACCAGGAAGTGATCCAGCAACTGCTGGACAACGATCAGGCCTACTACTGCTATTGCAGCAAAGAAGAGCTCGACGCCCTGCGCGCCGAGCAAAGGGCAAAGAAAATCAAGCCGCGTTACGATGGACGCTGTCGTCACCGCACAGCGCCGGTTGATGGCATTAGTCCGGTCATTCGTTTCAAGAACACGCCGGAGGGCAGCACCATCGTTCGCGACATGGTCAAGGGCAATGTCGCCTTTGATAATGCCGAACTCGATGATCTGATTATTGCCCGTAGCGATGGCACGCCGACCTACAACCTGACGGTAGTGGTCGACGATATGGACATGAACATCAGCCACGTCATTCGTGGCGATGACCACCTTAATAATACGCCGCGGCAGATGAACATCCTCAAGGCCCTGGGTGTGGAGCCACCGATTTATGCCCACCTGCCAATGATCCTTGGCGCCGATGGCTCACGGCTGTCCAAGCGTCATGGCGCCGTCAGTGTGATGCAATACCGTGAGGAGGGCTATCTGCCGGAGGCACTGTTGAATTACCTGGCGCGGCTGGGCTGGTCCCATGGTGACCAGGAAATATTCAGTATCGAGGAAATGATCGAGCTGTTTGACATCAGCGCCGTCAACAAGGCCGCTGCCGCCTTTAACCCGGAGAAACTACTGTGGCTCAACCAGCAATATATAAAGGTCAGCCCGGCGCCACACCTGGTGCACCACGCCAGCTGGCACTATGGCCAGCGCGGCATCGATCCGTCCGCCGGTGGACCCGATATCCAGGCCGTGGTCGAGACCCAGCGCGACCGCGCCAGGACCCTGGTGGAGCTGGTCGACAACAGCGCCTTCTTCTACCGCGAAATTGACCAATATGCAGAGAAAGACGCCAAAAAGCACCTCAAACCCGAGGTATTGCCGGCATTGAAAGACTTGCGCGGGCGCCTGGAAGCTCTGCCAGACTGGCAAAAACAGGCCCTGCATCAGGCCGTGGTCGACACCGCCGAGGCCCATGGCCTGAAAATGGGCAAAATGGCGCAACCGGTGCGGGTGGCGCTGGCGGGCAGGGCAATGTCACCCTCCATCGATACCACCATCGAGCTGGTAGGGCGGGAACAGACCCTGAAACGGCTGGATCGAGCCATTTCCTACCTGCAGAAACAGTCTTGACCTGATCCCCCTTGGGCCTTACAGTAGCGCCCCTTTTGGGGCTATAGCTCAGCTGGGAGAGCACTTGCATGGCATGCAAGGGGTCGGCGGTTCGATCCCGCCTAGCTCCACCAAACTACACCAGCACGTTTTTAACGCGCTGAACGACGACCGATTTGTCCCCATCGTCTAGTGGCCTAGGACACTGCCTTTTCACGGCGGCAACAGGGGTTCGACTCCCCTTGGGGACGCCA
>CAJVXG010000161.1 GCA_913009215.1 uncultured Gammaproteobacteria bacterium
AAGCTGTAACCGGGTCCGGCTCTCGGTCGATGGCAGGCTGCATCTGTGTCTGGGGCAAAACGATAACGTCTCTTTGCGGGAACCGCTACGACAAGGCATTAACGACAAAGGCCTCAAGGAGCTGATACTCGATGCGATTGCAAAAAAACCCGAGCGCCACGAATTCCGCGAGAATCCGCTGAAAATTAATCGGGTGATGTCCTTAACCGGGGGTTAAATCAACTTTTTGGCCGCATGACGGCCTGGATTAACTGATCTTCCAGCTCAATCCGGGTCGCCATCTGTTCTCCAAGAAATGATAGGTCAGGTTCCAGGCTATCCGAGAGATCACAATAATCCTCACAATCGTATTTGTCATTGAAGTCAACGGCGATCTGGGTGGTTTCGGCAATACGGGGGTACAGTTCTTCTGCCAGTTTAGCAACATTACTGCGGCGCTCCTGACCATTAACAATACGCTCGTACAGTCCGAAGTGCCCGGAGGCAATATAATCGACCAGGATCTGACAAAATTTCTGCAGCAGGGCCTGTGATGATCGGGAACTGTCGTTCTCAAAATTAGTAACGCCAGCCACGCGACAAAACAAAGCCAGCATTTCTGTTCTTTCTGCGATGAGATGTTTGATGATATCGTAAGAGCTGCCGCGACGCTCACGCAAATCCGTGCTTGTTTCAACCGATGTACTCATACCCATTCCATTTCCAGGGAAGCAGTGTAGTTATATGTTTTTTACCCACTATACCGTTAATGCGGGGCAAAGCAAATGATCTGGAATAGGAAAATTCGTGATACTGACAAAACCCGCTAAAATGGCATGCCGGGCAACCCCTTCATGCCCCGCATCATGTTTTTCATGCCGCCTTTCTTGAATTTTTTCATCATTTTCTGCATCTGCTTGAATTGCTTCAACATACGGTTGATCTCCTGCACCTGGGTACCGGAACCGGCGGCAATACGCCGTTTCCTCGAACCGCGAATGACATCGGGGAATTGCCGCTCCTGCGGCGTCATGGAATTAATAATAGCCACCAGGTGCCGGGTATGATTGTCATTGAGCTGGGACCTGGCGGCATCCGGAACGTCACCCATGCCCGGTAATTTGTCCATCAGGCTGGCAACTCCACCCATTTTGCTCATCTGCAACAGTTGGTCACGAAAATCCTCAAGATCAAAACCCTTGCCCTTTTGCAGCTTCTTCGCCAGCTTCTCTGCCTTGTCTTGATCGACAGTCTGCTCAGCTTGCTCCACCAGGGACAGGATATCGCCCATACCAAGGATCCTGGAGGCCAGGCGATCCGGGTGAAATGGCTCCAATGCGTCGGCCTTCTCCCCCACACCCAGAAACTTGATCGGCTTGCCTGTTACGTGACGGATCGACAGGGCGGCGCCGCCGCGGGCATCGCCATCGGTCTTGGTCAGGATGACCCCGGTCAGGGCCAGCGCCTCATCAAAGACCTTGGCCGTATTCACGGCATCCTGTCCGGTCATGCTATCGACCACAAACAGCGTTTCCACCGGGTCCAGCGCCTTATGAATCGCGCTGATTTCCGCCATCATGTCTTCATCAATGTGCAGGCGTCCGGCGGTATCAACAATGAGCACATCGGCCTGCTGTTTACGTGCCGCGTCTTGTGCTGCTTTTACAATATTCACCGGTGATTGTTCGGTGGTGCTGGGAAAGAACTCGACATCGACATCATGGGCCAGCGTACTTAACTGGTCGATAGCCGCGGGACGATAGACATCGGCACTGACCACCATGACTTTTTTCTTTTGTTGTTTCAGGAGGCGCGCCAATTTGGCTACAGAAGTGGTTTTGCCGGCGCCCTGGAGGCCGGCCATCAGAATTACCGCGGGTGGGCGCACCGACAAATTCAGCCCGACATTGGCCTCGCCCATGAGCATGACCAGCTCATCGTGCACCACCTTGACCAGCGCCTGCCCCGGGGTCAGGCTACTCATGACTTCACGACCGCTGGCGGTCTCTTTGACATGCTCGATAAATTCCTTGGCCACTGGCAAGGCGACATCGGCCTCTAGCAGGGCCATGCGCACATCGCGTAACGTCTGCTGCATATTGTCTTCTGACAATACGGCCTGACCACGAAGTTTCTTGACCGTGCCCTGTAGTCGATCGCTTAAATTATCGAACATTTTTGAGTACCAATATTACGTCAGGGTAATGTTTCAACTAGATATTTATTCTATCACCGCGCTTGAGGATGGAAAAATCCAGCGCGCTGTTGTGTTGCCTAATCTGGCTGGTGATCTCTTCTTCAAAACCCGGCATCATATGTGTCAGCCATACCCTGGCGCTATTCCGGTATTTTGCCATTTCCTCAACAAAGGTCGCCGGGTTCAGGTGTCTGGACACCAACGCCACCTCGGCATCGGCATCGACAAAAGAGGTCTCGATAACCAGGTGCTTGAGATCATGGCAATCGTTAATGACGTCCCAGAACTCCTCTTTATTCTGAGCGGTGTCACCAGTAAAGGCGAAGCTGCCCTGATCCGAACCCACCAGGTAACCCACTGCAGGAACCGTGTGGTTCACGACAATGGCCTGAAAGTTTTTATTATCAACGGCAATAGACTGTCCCGGGACAATAGGCTCAAACCTCAGGAACGGTGTCTCGGCGGTCGGAATGGCGGTGAAATCGGGCCAGACAGAGCCATTGAATATATGGGCTTGCAGGGTTTCGATGGTTTCCTTGAGGGCGTAAACCTGCAGTGGTTTGTTCCGCCTCGGGCCGACAGAATCGAGCATCAGGGGCAAAGCCACTATATGGTCCAGGTGGGAATGGGTCAGAAAAACCGTATCTATGGCTTCCATGGCACCCAGCGACAAATCACCGACACCGGTTCCCATATCAATCAACACGCGATCATCGAACAACAGGGAAGTGGTGCGCAAGTCCTGTCCTATGCCACCGCTGCATCCCAATACCTGAATTTGCATTACTAAATTCCCGAATTTCTGCCTGTAAAAAAGGGCCTCAACAACACTTTATTGGCCCACGCTTCCAATCGTGTCACGGTTTGTGCCATCATTGCAACGAGTTTAGACGAAGAAAAACTATATATAAATGCTCACAACTATATTTACTATTACGGCCCTGTCCTGTTACCTGGCTGTTACTTTTGTTGTCATTCGCCAGCTGATGTCCGCTCAGCAACACAGGGTCGGATTTCAGCCGGTATTACATGGCCTGGGCTTCATCGGCGTGCTATCTCACGGCCTGGTGCTCTATGCCTTGCTAGCCGGGCAGGAAAAGCTGAATTTTGCCCTGATGAACGTCTTGAGCCTGGCGGCCTGGGTAGTCGTAACCATGTTTTTCATCACGGCCCTGCGCAAACCCATCAGCAATCTGGGGGTAATCGTACTGCCATTGGCCTCTATCTTGTTATTGGCACAAAGAATCTGGCCTGGTCCACCGCTGTTACTGAG
>CAJVXG010000162.1 GCA_913009215.1 uncultured Gammaproteobacteria bacterium
CAAGACCAATGACCAGAAACAGTACGGCCAGCAATACGGATTGTTTTTTCATCTCATCACCTTTTTCTTAAATTAGAATTACGAACAACACCAGACTGATGAATCACTTTTTCTGTATGGTATCGTAGACACAATAAGCTGTATATATGTTCCAGAACCATATTAAAATATTCCGGATGAACGGAAGCTGAACAAGGAAAGCCGTCGTCAGAATCGGCCTGAACCCCCGGAAAATTAGCCTAATACGACCCACTGCTGTCCCACTTAAGTAATTAAAAAGCACATCGAATGCCATTATTTCAGCGATTACAGGGTGCCGAACTGACCATGGACATGAAATCACAAAAAAGCGAATTCGTCATGCCGGCGCGACCGCCAGGGATGGCGGAAGTACTGGAAATGCAGGAGCAATTTCCAGTGCAAGCCGGTATCCAGATAAGTTATTGATGGGAATACTTATAAGAATGACTGGATTCCGGCATGACGTACAGGATGTACTAATACTGCGAAGGCCACGGATGGCCGAGAGCAGTGCCGCCGGAATGACGCGTAAGTGGGACAGTAGTGAATACGACCCGAAGATCAAGCATGCTACCCGTCTGGCCCTGGAGCTATTTCACGGCCCTGATTAAATACAATGACAAGTCCGGCCAGTAGGTGATTATCAACACCGCAAACATTAAAATAAGCATAAATGGCAAACAAGCGTGGTATAACTCAATAATCGATTTATCGAACCGGTAGCTGGCAATAAACAGGTTCATACCGACGGGCGGTGTAAAATAACCAATTTGCATATTGGCCAGGAATACAATGCCAAGGTGCACGGGATGTATACCATAACCCACGGCAACGGGAAGGATCAGCGGAATCATAATCACCAATGCCGAAAAAATATCCAGTATCATGCCAAGTATTAAAAGAAAAATATTCAGCACTATCAGAAAAGTCCACTTGTTATCAATATGGCTCTTTATAAAGCTGAATAATTTTCCTGGCACCTCGGCATCAATCATATAATTCGTGGACGCCAATGAAACACCGAGAATAATAAGTATGCCGCCTACCAACACCATAGACTCACGCATAACACCGGGCAGGGCCTTGATCCTGATTTCCTTATATATAAAGACCTCTACAATTAATACATAAACTACCGATACCGCTGCCGCCTCTGAAATAACAAAAAAACCACTATAGATACCACCAAGAATGACAAATGGTAGTGGCAATTCCCAAATCGACTCTCGAATAGCCGCACCGGCTTCGCGCCATGAAAATTTCGGGTGATCCTTGATCAGATTTCGTCCGATCCACATGGCCCAGGCCGTTAACAACACCAGCATCAACAGACCGGGCAACAAGCCGGCAAGAAACAAGTCTTCAATTCTGATGGGTTGTGATTGCAGTACCTGCTGCGCAATAATGCTGTAAAGAATTAATGCGATGGAGGGTGGAAAAAGCAGGCCAAGACTTCCTGATGAGGTAATCAGCCCAAGGCTGAACCGTTCCCCATAGCCTCCCTGTTTTAATGCCGGATAGAGCAAAGCCCCCAGAGCGATAATTGTTACACCCGAGGCACCGGTTAATGCCGTAAAAAAAGCACAGGCCACTAATGCCATAACGGCCAGACCTCCCGGCATCCACCCAAACAGTGCGGCGGCCAATCGTACCAGCCTTGCGGAGGCACGGCTCTCGCTCAGCAAATATCCGGCAAAAGTAAACAGGGGGATGGCCAATAATATGGGTGTCTCTGCAAGCCGGTATATTTCTCCCGGAACCACAGCCAGATCTATATCAGACATAAAGAAGCCCAGCATAGCGCTGGCCACAATAACGGCAAACAGCGGTGCCCTCAACAAGGCGATCAGGATTAAACCAATGGCGAGAATGGTCATGACTGTTTCCGATCAGGCATGAAGACAGTGCCACGAACCATCGCGTACACCAGGTAACGTAGTGCAATAATAGAAAATGCGATCGGCAAGATAGACTGACATAACCAGGCGGGTACTATGGAGAATGCCAAAGTGCCGGATTCGTATTCAATCAAAACGAAACGTATCGAATGGAAGGCCACAATGGCGCACACTACCGCGGTGAAAAGATCTACCAGACGTTGCACTATTCCTTGCACTTTTTTCGACAGGAACCGAACCAGGGCATCAATGGCAATATGATGGTCACGACGGGTCGCCACCATCGCACCCACCAGACCTACCCATAGCACCAGAATATTGAGCAAGGTATCGGCCCAGGGTATGCCAACACCAAAAAAATTCCGCGCCACAATCTGCATTACAGCAAAACCGATCATGGTAGTCAGAATCAGGATCAGGACGGCATCTTCAAAAAGATAACAATACCTAAGAAACCGGGAGATCGAGTTTCGTAATACTCGGGACATAACTAATATTTCATTTACCCTTTTTTCGGTAAACTGCTAACAAACCTTTTATTCTTTTTAAGGTCGCTGGATTAAACTGTCCTTTTTTGGCCAGCTCCTGCTGTGACCTCTCCGCTACAATACGCCAGCTCTCCATGGCCTTCGCGGATGGCTTGATGAACTTGATGCCCTGGCCTTGCAGTACACTGCGTGCCTTATGGTTATCAACCCGGTTTTTCCTGTTCATCTTAATGTATGTTTTCGTCATAATGTTCCGAACCATCTTCCGGTCCCCGGGGCTGAGCTTATTAAACGCCTTGCGGTCAATGATCAGGATACCGGCGGTGTAACTCAAAGGCGCATCGGTAAGGTATTTTACCCGGGTGTACCATTGCAGCGCGATGGCGGCCATCGATGGTGCGGTAATGGTATTTATCAGACCGGTTTGTAATCCGGTCATAACATCCGCCAATTGCAAGGGGACCGGTGATATCCCGGCATTCCTGAAAACCGTCAGACTCATCTGGTCACCACTGGGAACCCATACTTTTTCCGTGTTCAGGTCCTGTATGCTGCGCACCGGTTTATTCGACATTAAATAGGCAAAGCCACCTTCGGCAAAACCGAAATTCACAAATCCCTTCCTTTCCAGGCCCTGTGTTAATTGCGGGTCAATGCGTTTACGCACGTAATCTACTTCTTTCAATGACCGGAATAACAAGGGCAGACTATAAATCTGAATATCCGGATAGGCATGTGCCACACTGCCAACCGTCACGGCACCGCCCTGCAGTTGGCGAATACGGATCTTGCGCAACACGCTTCTATCCGAGCCCATGACACCGCCCGGATAGAATTTGAATTTAACGCGACCCTGGGTATGCCTCTCAACCTCTGCTGCGCCGGCACGCATGTTCTTCATCCAGGAGCTGCCATCAGGCGCTATGGTGGCTATTTTAAACACAGCGGCCTGTGTCGGTGTAGCAAACAATACAAGGATTGCCAGAAATATATAGATTCTCGACTTCATAATAATATTGT
>CAJVXG010000163.1 GCA_913009215.1 uncultured Gammaproteobacteria bacterium
CCACCTGATCCTTGAAGGTAGAAATAGGCTTCGTCTTGATTGATGTTGGATAATTCGCCCTTTGGAAATTGTATTCTATGCCTTTTTGTCATTACTTCCTCAATTTAGTTTGTATATGAATTTATTGGCCTAACGTTTTCACTAACAGGTGTGCAATTTATTGTGCGTCCTGGTTGAGTGGGTTGTTAGGGCTCTTTTTAAAGTATTCCATACCATATTTATATACTGTATTTGCCAATTGAGTATTGTTCGCTATGTCAGAGATTGCTATTGCTGTCAGAATTGCGAATGAGTTTGCTGACTCTAAAGCATTAACAATATCTTCTTTACTGTAATTAGGTGCAATTTCATTTTCCGTATTTCTACGCAGGACTTGGTAAAAACCACTATGGGTTGCACTATTCATGGTTTTCCATGAAAGCTTTTTAACATGCGATATTGTCCCTTCACTGAATGCTTCGTGCTTTTCTAAATCCTCAATAATTTCATAGAAATGTTTTTTAAGTTTATCGTTTTTAAATTTGTTTAATTCATCTTCTGTAGCAGAATAATATAGCCAAACCCCTCTTACGTAAGCTTCGAAGATAAGCCTTATAAGAGCAGCCGCAGAACCATAAAGTCTATAGCCGGTTAATATCACGATAGAATTATGATGCTCTAATGCCATATCCAAACATCCTGCGGCTAGCAGTGATCGGTCATCTGATTTAATATCAGTTCCATCAATATGGCTGCTGATCCACTGAACCAGTTCTTTTGAATCTTTTATTTCGTTCGCAATATCCATTTGGAACCCTAACGTTTTAACTCTGCCGCTGCCGAAGGAGCGCCAGCGACAAAGGCAGTCGGCAGGAGTGACTTGTTATATGCCGCTTTACTCATGCGTTGAGCGCTTGAGAATTTCGGATACCCACTGATTGATGCTTTTACCAGCAGCTGCTGCTCTCGCCGCAATTTCACTATGCAACCCAGGCGGAATCCTGAGATTAAATTTACCCGAATACTCTTTCGTTGGGACAATCCCCTTCTCTTCGCAAACCTCCAGATAAACCTTCAACGAATTCTTAAACTCCTTTCGGAGGCTTGCAGGGCTTTTACCATAAAAATCCGCGCTCCCATTCAATCCGAGAATTTCCCCTCGAAATTGATCAAGCTCAGGATCATATTCAATCTTTGCCTTGTAACCATCGACTTCCATCATATTCATGGCTTCACCTCATATAACTCTAACCATTTACGAATACTGGCTATCGCTCCTTTATCAGTATTCGGTGAGGGGTGTGGCCTGTGAAATACACGGACTTCGCTAAATAGCACTACGGCTACCCTGGACCCTGCTCTTTCTGATACATCCGCACCCAGCGCTTTGAACAGAGACTCAATATCCATCCATGGGATATTGCCGCTAGTGGGTCGTTTGTAGATTTGCTCTAGCGTTTTCTGATGCTTGCGCTTCATACAAGAATGGTACCATAATACGGTACCATGTCAAGCCCAAGGCATATAACGTTTGAGTTGTGGGAATTTTGCGAAGCGTAGCGTAGCAAAATTCCCGCACGAACGACTTGTTATATGCTTAATGTCCACGAGCACCCTTGCGCCTAATAACAAAATAAGTAAATACGATTACTATGAATAATGCATTACTAAGCAACCAAATGTACGTAGGTCTGATGAAGCCATTAAAGCTCCAGGCCATAATAAAATACTCATAAGCAAGAATCATGTTTAGATCTTGATTTATCAAGACATATATAAGTACCCAGCAAGTAACATAAGCTGTAACAAGAAATAATGCTGATTTATAAATTCCTTTTGCATTCATTATTTTTGCATATAACAGTGTATTAGACGGAATTCCGTATAACACCCTCATTTGGGGGTATTAGGTGGAATTCCGCCTAATTCGGAAAACATAGCCATTTTCAGGTAATTCCAGCCACGTAGGGTGGGCATCGCCCACCATCACTATACATTCCCTGCTGTTTATTCTGTCTTAGTTGGCGGGCGATGCCTACCCTACCAGACTGATACAAAAAGTTGTACGGAGAAATCCGGCTATGTCTGTAACAGGTTCTCAATCTGTTGTACCCGCTTTTTCAGCAGCTTCTTCGGGATCAAACCTAACAGGCCGTCAACACCCATTTCACCAACATAGACCCCTGGTAACAGCGCAAAGCGGATCCAGGCCTCAAGTGCGATGCTATTGCCTTGTGGTGTCAGTTTGATGAATTGCGGTCCTATCATTAAGCCGATGCCTTTCTTCCAAATCTGCTCACCTTTGTAATGTACTTGTTTGAATCCTTCCGTCGTCAAGTATTTTTCAATCCTGGTGTGCACATCGTTGACATCACCTGTTGGTGTTAGCGTATTTTTATATCGGGCCATTATTATTCCTTTTTGTATGGACAGGTTATTCTGGTTGTCGCATCCGGTGTTGGCTCGATATATAACAACAAATGGTAAAAAATAGAAATCGAGCAATGCTTTTTTAGCTTTGATCTCTTTCCCCAAAAATCGCCGAACCTACCCGCACCATGGTCGCGCCTTCACGAATGGCCAGGGCATAGTCGCCGCTCATGCCCATTGATAATTCGCTAAAGCCGGGCAAACCAAGCCGTTCCTGACATTGTTGCTGTAATAATTTTAAACCGGCAAAGCTTGCCTGAATTTTATTTTGATCCCCGGTTTGCAGGCCAATGGTCATCAAACCCTTTAGTTCGATGCCGTATAAACTGGCTTGCAGCAAATCTTCAATGAAATTGGGTAGTTGCTCCGGCGCCAGGCCCTGTTTGTTTGGGTCGCGACTGACGTTAACCTGAATCAGGGTGTTTAACATCACGTTTTTGTTTTTACATTGTGCCGAGAGTTTCTCGGCCAGATTTATGCTATCGAGTGCATGCAGCCACTGGAATAGACCGGGAATATATTTGGCCTTGTTTTTTTGCAAGTGGCCGATGAAATGCCAGTCGATATCGGTTTTGTTGACCTCAGGAATTTTGTCGCGTGCCTCTTGTACTGTGTTTTCGCCAAACAGGCGCTGGCCGCAGTCGTAGGCGGCAACAATATCAATCGCGGGCTTGCGTTTGCTGACGGCGATGAGCTTGATGTCTGCAGGGCTGCGACCACATTGGCGGGCAATGTCATCGATATCGGTATGTATGGCTTGCAGGCGGTTGGCGATGGGGGCGGTCATCAGACGTATATACGTCAGCGCAACGTCAGGGACAAGGGTCCAGCCCGGGCAGGTTTATTCCGAACGGGCTTATTTTGGGCTTAGATACTTCCCCGGATCCAGCTGACGGCGGCTCTTTAAGACCTCAAAGTGCAGATGGGGGCCGGTGGAGCGGCCGGAGGTGCCTACCAGGGCCACCGGATGGCCTTTTTTCACCCGATCCCCGACTTTGACCA
>CAJVXG010000164.1 GCA_913009215.1 uncultured Gammaproteobacteria bacterium
TAGGTCTGGATGATTAGATGAAGTTTAACTGTCCGACTGTGTTTGTAACACATCGTAGTTCTGGGCGCGATTGCGCAGCATATGGTCCATCAACACCAATGCCAGCATGGCCTCGGCAATCGGCGTGGCCCGGATACCGACACAGGGATCATGACGACCAAGGGTAACGACATCGACCGCCTGCCCTTCGGTGTTAATGGTCTTGCCCGGCAAGCGCAGACTGGAAGTTGGCTTCATGGCAATACTGACTTCTATGGCCTGCCCGGATGAAATGCCACCGAGAATACCGCCGGCGTTATTGCTCAGAAAACCATCCGGGATAATTTCGTCGCGATGCTCCGTGCCTTTCTGTGTGACACTCTTGAATCCGGCGCCAATCTCGACGCCCTTGACCGCATTAATACTCATCATGGCATGGGCCACCTCGGCATCCAGGCGATCAAAAATAGGTTCGCCCAGTCCCACCGGGACATTGCTGGCTTCGACATTGATACGGGCGCCGACAGAATCGCCTTCCTTGCGCAAGGCATCCATAAATTTTTCGAGTTCCGTGACACGTCCGGGGTCAGGACAGAAAAAGGGATTTTGCTCCACGGCCTGCCAATCTTTATGTTCCAGCTCGATATTGCCAATCTGGGCCAGATAGCCGCGCACCTTAATACCATATCTCCAGGCAAGATATTTCTTTGCCACGGCGCCGGCCGCAACGCGCATCGCTGTCTCCCGCGCCGAAGAACGGCCACCGCCACGGTAATCACGCAGGCCATATTTGCCCTGGTAAGTGTAATCGGCATGACCGGGACGAAAGCGGTCCTTGATATTGTCGTAATCTTTTGATTTCGCGTCTTCGTTATAAATGATCAAGCCGATCGGTGTACCGGTGGTCTTACCCTCGAATACCCCGGAAAGTATCCCCACAGTATCGGACTCCTTTCTTTGTGTCGTGTGACGCGTCTTGCCCGGTTTGCGCCGATCCAGGTCCGGCTGAATATCGGTCTCGCTTAATTCCATCCCCGGCGGGCAGCCGTCAACAATGCAGCCGATGGCCTTGCCATGGCTCTCGCCAAAGGACGTTACTGTAAATAATTTTCCAAAACTGTTGCCAGACATTAATTCCTGAAACCTGCTTTGTGGGCTCGATTTAGTATATCGAGCAAATCTGTAAACGGAATAAACGAACGCGCTTTTTCCACCAGTGGCATAAAGGCCAAATCAGCCCCATCGGCAAAGTTGTGTCTGCCTTTGGTGACATCATTGTGCAACGCCTTGATCTCGGTCGCCAATACCTCATAAATATGCATCATACCGGAAAGCCGGGAATCTTCCCCGTCTTCGTCTTCGGCGCACATCATAATATCATCGATTTCGAACACGACCTGATCAATAATATCAAGAAATTCATCTACCGTTTCCGGTTTGTTGAATACCATCATTACTACTCCGTACTCCTGCATCTATTCACCAGGGCCATTTTCCCATTCCACCATCTTTTTGGATTTCGCCAGATACCACGCGATTCCGGTGCCTATCATAAAGGAGTGGTTACGCTTTACTAAAGGGCTGTCCTCAAATACCGACCCTGACAAGGTATCGTAACGTGCAAAGGCGCCAAAATGAAACTTACGAAAAGTCCGTGAGACCAGAAAGGTCAAGCGCGTCCCACTATAACCGCTGCTGGCATCATATGCCGGCCGTGCCGCTGTCGCAAATTGTGGCGCTACCTGATAGAAATAATCATGATATTTCTCGGTAGCATACAAAGGACCAAGGGCAATGCCGATATCCCACTTGTACTTAAAGTCTACCTGTACATGCGGCGCAAATATCCACCCTATGGTTTCGGTTTCACTAAGGTCGGTGGCAATAGCCGCGCGCAAGGGCAATATTAATCGCCAGATGCGCCGTTTCTCAATATTGGTCGCCAGGCGAATTTCCAGCTGTGGCCCTATTTCCAGTTGCAGATTGAGATCGGGCATCCCTTCCCTGGCCTTGTTATCACGGCTCTCCACGGGCGGTCCGGCGCCAAGGCTGAAGTCCAGTTTCACGCCATTAGTATGGAAAATATCCAGATGCCCACCCTCCCTGTCGAATCGGAATCGTTTGCCACGATACTGGATGTACGGGAATGGGATAACATAGTTGGAACGTTCATCCGATCCACGGTAATCGGAAATATTGAACACAGCAATTCCAAGACTGAGCTCCCATAAGGGCTTCTTTTCCGCTCTGACCGGATTGGTATACAAAGCCATACTCAGCAATATCAAGCAAGGAATTATTTTACTTCTATGAATCATAACAAGCCGATCAAATAAAAAATAAATTATACCAGAAAGCCAACCATTGCCCTGGTGTCTCGGGGTATCGTATCATCGAGCATCATGAAGAAGTTACGCGTATTATTATTGGTACACGAGTCACTGGTCCCGCCTGATGACATCAAGGATGACGAAGATCCTCGTCTCGCTGAAGTACAAACAGAATACGATGTTAAGCAGGCACTGATAGAACTGGGTCACGACGTCAACACCTTCGGTTTCTATGATGACTTCCTGGCCCTGCATCAGGTCATTAGCGAATGGAAACCGGATATTGTATTTAACCTGACGGAAGATTTTGCCGGCATTGGTGAAGACGATCACTTTATTGTTGGTTATCTCGAAATGATGAAGATTCCCTATACCGGCAGCAACACACGAGGCATGGTGTTGGCCAGAGACAAGGCCGTTTCCAAAAAAATTCTGCATTACCATGGCATCAAGGTGCCCGATTTTGAAGTATTTCCGTTCGGCTCCGTACCCAGCCGCATTCGACCTCTACCCTACCCCCTGATTGTCAAGGGACTGCGCGAGGAAGGCTCTGTCGGCATTGCCCAGGCATCCTATGTCGAGAACGAGGAGCAATTACGCAAGCGCGTCGAGGCAGTGCATGACATCACCCAGGACGATGCCATTGCCGAGCAATATATTCATGGTCGTGAGTTTTATATCGCCGTTACCGGCAATGACCGGCTTGATGTCTACCCGATACGTGAACTGGTGTTCAACAAGCTCGCCAAGGACCAGCCCAGAATGGCGACCTACAAGGTCAAATGGGACAGCAAATATCGGGAACGCTGGGGTATTGACTATATTTTCGCGCGCAATATGGCCAAGGGTATGAAACAAAAAATCATCGATTTGTGCAAACAAGTGTATCGGCTACATGAGCTCAGTGGTTATGCCCGCATTGACCTGCGTTTGACCCCGGAAGGGGAGCTCTATGTGCTGGAGGCCAATCCCAACCCCGGCATTGCCGACGGCGAGGACGTCGCCTTTTCCGCCGAGAAGGCCGGCATCAGCTACGAAAAGCTGATCCAGCGCATCCTCAGCCTCGGCTTGCAGGCCCATAAGGTCAAGCAAAGGCTTTAA
>CAJVXG010000165.1 GCA_913009215.1 uncultured Gammaproteobacteria bacterium
CATTAACTCCTGTTTACTCCTTCGGGTTAAACGTAAAATTTATCGACCGAAACGGTTCAAACAACGTGCTGTCCTCGGGCACAGGCAGCGGAGAAGCCTTATGCACCGCATTGACAACGGAACGGTCGTACAGGGAATGTCCACAAGACCGAACCACGGTAGCAGAAACCACTTCACCACTGGGTACCATTCGTACATTGACGACACATTTTACACCTTTTCCCCACCCTTCCGGTTTTATCCAGTTATTCTGTACCTTCTGCTTGATTAGCGGTACATACTTGTTCTTGGCCTGGTTCAGCTGACCCTGCAAAACCGCTGCCGCTCGCTGTTTCTCGTCTTCCTGTATGCGTCGCCGGAGATCTTCCTGCTCGGCCTTGCTTGGTTTCTTCGGTTCCGTCTTCTCTGGTTTTTTGTTTTTTTTATTCTTCTTCAGCGATAGTGCCTTCTTCGGATTCTCTTTCTTTTTTACGGACTCCTTTTTCCGGACCTGTTTTTTCTGTTTTGGCTCCTTCCTGGTCGGCGGTAAATGGTCCACCACCCTGGCCTGGATTACCGTCTCGCCATAAGGCTCGCTATCCGGGAACCAACCCATACCGATCGCTACAAACAATGCAATAATGTGCACGATCAGGGCAAAAATCAGTGCTTTAAATAGTCCTCTTGATCTGGGTCGCAGCTGTCTCACGTTACGGCTAATTCACTGGTTGCGTCACCAGTCCCACGCTGGGTGCTCCAGCCTTCTGTAATAGCGACATAAGCTCGACCACTTTACCATAAGCCACCCTGCGATCACCACGTACCAGGATCGGCGTCTTCGGTTGTATTCTGAGTACCTTTTTCAGCTTGGTCCCCAAATCCCTGCGGCTGATCGGTCGATCATCGAGGTAGAGTTTAATGGTGCCGCCATTGCCTTTCTTTATAGTCACCACAAAATTGTCCAACTTGGGTATCTTCACCGGCTTGGTGGTGGTTTTCGGTAAGTCCACCTTGATGCCCTTGGTCAACAACGGCGTCGTTACCATGAATATAATCAGCAACACCAACATGACGTCGATATAGGGAACGACGTTGATCTCGCTCATCATCTTGTTTTTACGGTGAGAGAAACGGGCCATACAATACTCTGTCTATCGTTTTGTTTTCAGGGTCTGCCGTTGCACAATACTAACAAATTCTTCAGAGAAGATTTCATAGCGATTAAGTAGTCGTTCAACCTTGTTGGAATAGCGATTGTAGGCAATCACCGCCGGTATCGCCGCAAACAGACCCATGGCCGTAGCGATCAGGGCTTCTGATATGGGCCCGGCGACGTCACCGATGCCGTATTGACCGGTCCCGGACAATTGCGCAATCGCCCCCATGATGCCCCAGACCGTACCAAACAATCCTATGTAAGGGCTGGTGGAACCGACCGTGGCAAGAAAGGATAAATTGGTTTCCAGGTGGTCCATCTCCCTGGACATGGCCACACGCATGGCGCGCTGCACACCATCCAGCATCTCCTGCGGCCTGACGCCCTCCTGCTTGTCCAGTCGGCGATATTCCCTGAAGCCGTCAACAAACAAGCTCGCCATCCCGGTGGTAGCAACATCCTTGCGCGTCATGTCGTTATACATCTGATTCAGGTTGGCCCCGGACCAGAATTTCTCCTCAAAACGATTGACTGCGCTGGTAGTCACTTTCAGGGAAAATATTTTGAGAAAAATCATGGTCCAGGACATCAGGGAGGCAAGAACCAGTATTAACAAGACTATCATCACCACCAGATTAGAGCCCGAGGTCAAACTGGCGACCAGGGACTTGGCATCAATAGCATAAATAATCATCGATAAACCTTTATAGTGTTTTTAATTTTTGTTCTATATCATCCGGAATCGGGCTGGGTGAAAAAGTGTCAGCATCCAGGCAGGCTACTTTAATCTTTCCTTCGCAACACTTAATATCGTTGTGCATAATCCATTGTTTGAATACCAGACTGGCCTTACCGACATGCTCGACAACCGACTTGATCGTCAGCACATTATTAAAACGGGCCGGCTTCAGAAAGTCGAGTTGCACAGAACGTACTGCAAACACGATACCCGGAGCCTTGATCAAGTCATCCTGTTCAAACCCCAGAGAGCGTAACCATTCTGTACGTGCCCTTTCCATGAATTTCAGATAATTGGCGTAATAAACCACGCCACCGGCATCAGTGTCCTCGTAGTATACCCGTACCGAAATCGAAAACTCCGATGACATAGCATTCTCACAGTATTAACGTTTCGGGTACAAGACGTGGTTAATCTTCATGTAATAATGATTGTTGTGGCTCTTCGTATTGTGCCGGTGGCTGCAAGCCTATATGGGACCAGGCATGCCGGGTAGCCATACGGCCTCTTGGGGTGCGCACGATAAAACCCTGCTGAATCAGGAACGGCTCAATGACATCCTCCAGGGTGCCTCGCTCTTCGCTAATAGCCGCCGCCAGATTATCAACACCGGTGGGCCCACCACTGAATTTCTCAATCAGGGTATCCAGGTATTTTCGGTCCAGTTGATCCAGGCCTTTTTCATCCACATGCAGCATGGTCAGGGCCGAGGTGGCAATAGTTCCGGTGAGCACCCCATCCCCTTTAACCTCGGCATAGTCGCGGGAGCGTCGCAGCAAACGGTTGGCCACTCGCGGAGTGCCGCGCGACCGACTGGCGATTTCCCGGACGCCATCCCGGTCGGCCCTGGCCTTCAGGATGTCGGCCGAACGCTGTACGATTTTGGCCAAATCATCATGACTATAGTATTCCAGCCGCAACACAATACCGAAACGATCACGTAACGGCGACGTCAACAGGCCGGTGCGCGTAGTGGCGCCAATCAGGGTGAACGGCGGCAGGTCCAGTTTGATCGAACGCGCGGCCGGCCCCTCGCCAATCATGATATCGAGCTGGTAATCCTCCAGCGCCGGATACAATATTTCCTCAATGGCCGGATTCAGGCGGTGGATTTCATCAATGAAAAGGACATCATTGGCCTCAAGATTGGTCAATAATGCCGCCAGGTCACCGGCGCGTTCCAGCACCGGCCCCGAGGTTTGCCGCAAGCGACTGCCCATCTCATGGGCAATAACGTGCGCCAACGTGGTCTTGCCCAGTCCCGGGGGCCCGAACAGCAGCACATGATCCAGGGCTTCTTTCCGGTTTCTGGCCGCAGTGACAAAGACATCCATTTGCTCATGGACATGGGGTTGGCCTATATATTCGGCTAGTGTTGTCGGCCGCAGGCTTTGCTCAAAGCGTGCCTCCTCGCTCTTATCTTCCGTCTGCGCCGATACCAGTCGGTCCGTTTCAATCATGGCCCTATCCTGTCATGGCCTGCAGGGCCTGTCGAATAATATCTTCGGAACTCTTGCCCGAGGTCGAGATA
>CAJVXG010000166.1 GCA_913009215.1 uncultured Gammaproteobacteria bacterium
CGCGGAGCGCATGGACGCGCGCGACCAGAACAAGCGAAGCGCGTTCAGGAAGTACCCAATGAAACGCCGTAGGCGGTTCTAGGGTGAGAGCGACCCTTTGCGTTAATGGTTCTTTCTGTTTCGCAATACCCCACATATTTTTCTGAAGAGCCATTATTTCCAGGCCTGTCATTTCTGTTCATGGCGTATAACTTTTTTTAGTGGTGACAGATTGATTTCATCGATCACGGTACCATGTCGTGTCTCTAGTGCCAGCAGCACCGCCTCGGCAACATCGCCCGGCTCTATATAATTTTCCGGTTCTTCGCCATGGCGAAAGGACAAGTCATCAAAGAATTCCGTTTTTACTATACCCGGGTTCAGTATTGTGACACGGATATTATTGTGGGCACATTCCTCGCGTAGTGACTGTGCCATGCCGCGCAAGGCAAATTTGCTGGCACTGTAGATGGCGCCACGTCTGCCACCGGACAAAGCGGCCTCGGAGCCTATATATATCAGGTGTCCGAAACCGTTCTTTTTCATATTGGGTAAAAGCGCGCGCGTGACATAGGCCTGGCTGGTGAAATTGAGATCCATCAGGCTGCGTATTTGCTCAAAAGAAAATTCCTCAAGGCAGCCAAAGCGCCCCTGGCCAGCGCAGCAAACAGCGGCCGTAATCACTGGTGCCGTCTTTACCAGGTCCTGCAGTTGATCTGGAAGATTATCGAGATTGGATAAATCCATCTCTAATGCACTGAATTTTGTGTTTTGCAACAGATCGTCCGGCGTCCTGCGCGATACACCAATAACACCATAGCCTTTTGTCAGCAGCTGTTTGGCAATGGCCATGCCAATCCCGGAGCTGCTCCCGGTTACGAGTATGTTTTGATGTGGTGCCATTTACTGGATTGCGCAGTGAAAGATTTTCGGTTCAGGGACATGTTGACTTAAGTCGTCGTTACAAAACGTTATCATACGACCTTCCGGAACAGAAGTATAAGATACTGGACTATTGAGCTGCACTTGGCGGGAGGCGATGGCGCAGCTCAATGACCCTGGGGCGGTGTTTCTCAATCAGGTGCCGATATTAATCCGGGTCCTGGTGAATGGCGTTAAGCTCTTCACTTAATTGTTGTAATGTCGCTATGATGCTTGTGATCTGTGGAATCTTGTCCTGTATCAGGGCTTCGACCTGCCGTGGGGAGATGCGGTCTGTTGGGGAGGAGGCATTGTCACTAATGACTTTGTAGCAATGTACCAACTCTGCTGGTGAGAAGCGAATGGCGCTGGCGTAAAATCCCGCGGCCTCCATTTCATACAAAGCAGGCCGGGTATAGCTGGTCTCCGCCGTGTCGACCGAAATCATATGTTCGGTTGGACATGGGGGGTCAAATATTATGGAAGGATGCCAATCCTGTTGCTGGGTGTGGTCGGTAATACGGTGCGCCAGAAAGGCGTCACCAATGTGGTAATCACGGTGTCCGGCAATGCCGATATTGAGCCATGCCCCGCGTTGTGAGGCTTGCAGGGCACCGAGATATTCGCATGCCGCCGCTGCTGCGAGCTTGCCGATGCCGCTGACAATCAGCGTGCAGTGCTCATTGCCGTATATTCGAAAATGTCCGCCCTGTTGCAGGGGGGCAAGCTCATAGTAATCAAGTATGGGTCTGGCCTCACAGGGCAGGGCCGTGACGATATGAATCATGTTTCCAGGCAGGTCTCAAGATCGGAGATGACAGCGCCATCCTGTGGAGAATGACTGATTTCCTTCATCAGCGTGGTGTAATGTCTGATCTCATCATGTTTATGACGTTTTCTGGCCCCCTGAATATAAATTTTACACTTCTCAACTAAAATTGCCTTGGCCTGTTTCTGCTGTTTTGTATCCAGTGACCCTGAACCCAGAAGCTTGCTGAGTGATTGTATCCGGAAGCGATCCATGCCCCAGTATTGGTGTGACAACTGGTCACCATGGCCACCATATTTGGTGACGAGCGCTTGTGGCAGAAACAGAGCTGGCATAAAGGCGCACAGTCGTAACCAAAGATCGTAATCCTCGCAGACAGACAGGCCTTCATCAAACAGGCCATATTCATCGAAGACACGGCGGTGAATCAGGACGGAAGAGGGGGAGATGACGCATCGAGGCAGGCAATACCGGAAAATGTGACCACCATACTTGCGATGTTTGTTCATGGGGTTGACCCGTTTGCCGTGACGTATCCAGATCTCGTCTGTATGGCAAAGCCGATACCCTGGATTCTTCTGTAAATGTTTTATTTGCATTTCCAGTTTCTGCGGATGCCAGGTGTCGTCGGAATCAAGCAGGGCGATCCATTGACAACGCGCCATTTGTATCCCATGGTTACGTGCGGCGCTTACCCCACGATTTGCTTGTTTTATATATATGACATGCGGATATTGCTGACGCACCACAGTTTCGGTGCTATCTACCGAGCCATCGTCAATGACAATGATCTCGTCCGCCGGATGGCTTTGCACATGAACCGATTGCAGGGCCTGTGTCAGTGGATGGGCGCGATTATAGCTGGGGATAACAACGCTGATGGAATGGTTTCGCATGACGGTAGCTCAGGGTATTTAAGCGCAGGATTATACGTTTTATTCAGAACGGGAAAAACTGGAATGCAAAGATGAGTATAATAGCCAGCTACTCATGGGTACTTATCACGATCAGCATGCGGCAGGGCACACGGCAATGGCGATCGGTATTCGTCAGTTTCATGATGTCCGATTCCAGTACCTGCACAATATACTGACCATTCCATTGTATCGCCAATACTGGTGCGCCGCATGCACAAGAAGGTGAAAAATGAGGAGAATAATATAAAACCAGGGCCGCCACAGGCCTGATATCCACATAATAAACAATAAGTTAGAGTTATTCTCCTATTCAGTCCTGGTTCAGGAAGGTTTTCGTATTATTGGGATAGTGCCATAACAAGCACAACCAATATTAAACCTGAAAGGATACTTAAGGAGAATCACCATGAAACGCATATTATTTGTCGCCCTTACCGCTTTAACCATGGCCATGATAGCACCGGCCAGCCAGGCTGATCGTTACAGTCATGGCCCTCACTACGGTCACCATGGCTACTATCGTTCGGTTTATGTACAGCCTGAACCGGTCTATGAGCGTCCACGCAATTGCTACCGTACCACCGTTGTCCGTCGCGGTCGCTCCTCTGCCCCAATCGTTGCCGGTGGTGTCATCGGTGGTATGATTGGTAACGATATTGGCCATGGTCGTCGCGGTCCCACCATTGCCGGTACCGTGATTGGCGCCCTGGTGGTCGACAAGTTGACCCGTGGCCATCGCCGTACTCGTATTGTTAGCCGGGTGGTATGTGATTGAACGTTTGTACCGGCTTGGCCGACAAAATGGTTGCA
>CAJVXG010000167.1 GCA_913009215.1 uncultured Gammaproteobacteria bacterium
GGGATAAATAGTCTACACTTTTAGGCACATAGAATACTAAAGTCATTATCCATGTCACAGCCCAATCCCGTTACCGAAATCAACGACAGCACCGATCCATTGCAATTGCTGGGTCAGGTGCTGGCCCTGGCCGTGCGCTATCGTGCCTCGGATATCCATATGCGTACCCGTAATAACCCCATCATACGTGTTGACGGCGTATTGCGGGCCATACGGGAGATCCCGACGATGACCCCGGACTTTATGGACCGCCTGGCAAAAACGATTATGCCGGCGCGACTGGTCGGCGACTTCGAGCGAAACCACCAGGTCGACTTGTCTATCGGCTTCAAGGACATCGGTCGTGTCCGTGCCAATATCTTTACTCAGCGCGGCAGTATCAGCATGGTGCTGCGAGTCATCAATTCTGATATCCCGACGCCGGAAGAGCTGAAGCTGCCCCCCATCGTTAGCGGCCTGACCAAGTTCCAGCGCGGCTTGATACTGATTACCGGCGCTACGGGTTCCGGTAAATCAACGACACTGGCTTCCCTGGTCAACCAGATTAACGACACCAAGGGCAAACACATCATTACCCTGGAAGACCCCATAGAATTCCTGTTCACCGAGAAACGATCCATTATTACGCAACGTGAAATTGGTATTGATACCAATAACTTTGCTGACGCCATGCGTGCCGCCATGCGTGAAGACCCGGATGTGATTCTGCTGGGTGAAATGCGCGATCCGGAAACCATCGAAACCGCCCTGACCGCCGCCGAGACCGGCCACCTGGTATTTTCCACCGTGCATTCTCCGGCGGCGGCCGAGACCATTAGCCGTGTCATTACCGCCTTTCCGGCCGAGTCGCAAACCAATATGCGCGCCAAGATGGCGGCCAATCTTCGCGGTATCGTCAGTCAGCGCCTGTTACCACACAAGAGTGGTAATGGCCGGGTCATTGCCTGTGAAGTATTGACTACCTCGGCATTGGCGCGAGAGCTGATTATGGAACCGCTCAAGATCAAGGATCTGTCCGATCTCATCAAGAAGGGTACGATTGCGGAAGGTATGATGAGTTTTGATACCTGTCTGCTGGATCTGTTCCGTAAAAATGAAATTGATGAAGATACGGCACTGCGTTATGCCAGCAGTCCTACCGATCTCAAACTCAAGCTCGAGGGATTCTAGTCTTTCGAGTTTTTTGCTGTTATCAGAAAATGGCAAAAAACTGCCATTGATATTGCCAAACCCAGACGACGATCTGTTAAGATTGATGCATTCCTGATACCGGAGTAAATCCCAATGGCTGATCGAAGGCTCCAGGTTTTTCACACTGTTGCCCGGCTGCTTAGTTTTACCAAGGCAGCCGAGACCTTGCACATGACCCAGCCCGCTGTGACGTTCCAGATTCGTCAACTGGAAGAGTATTTTAATACCCGGCTGTTCGATCGCACCCATAACCGTATCAGCCTGACAGAGGCGGGACTGCACGTCTTTGAATACGCTGAAAAAATTATTGTCTTGTATGGAGAGATGGACAACCGGGTACGGGAGCTGACCGGCGATGTCGGCGGTATTCTCATGATCGGCGCCAGTACCACCATTGCCGAGTATGTATTGCCTAATTTGCTGGGGGAATTCAAGGACCGTTGTCCCGGGGTGCAAATTCGTCTCAAGGTGTCCAATTCGATGGGTGTGGTCCATATGATTGAGGACAACTCCGTTGATGTTGGTATTGTTGAGTCCCCGGTGACCAACAAGAATCTGATCGTCGAAGTCTGTTGGCACGATCACCTGGTTTTTATTTGCCCGCCACAGCACCCTTTGGCACAAAAATCCGTTGTCTCGGTTGCGGACCTGGCCGATCTACCCTATGTATGCCGCGAAGAAGGTTCCGGAACGCGCGAGGTTATTAGCGATTACCTGCAAAATAATAGTGAGCAACTTGGTCAGCTCAATATATGTATGGAGCTTGGTTCGCCGGAGGCCATCAAGGGTGCGGTGGAGGCCAACCTCGGAGTGTCCATTGTTTCTCATGCCACGGTGCGCAAAGAAGTACGCTTGGGGACCTTGGTGGCCTTGCCATTGTCACCGGCGCTGGAACGGCCGTTCTCGATCGTACACCAGCGACAGAAGTTCCGCCTGCGCGCCATGGATGAATTCATGGAGTTTGCCCATGAGCATTGCGAGAAGCAGGCCGCCACAGAACAACAGTAATTACGCACTGCCGGTTTGTAATGGCGGGGAATAACAAAAAGAAACTACGGACCCTGCTGGATGCCTTGTCCGATGCGCAGGTCAAGACCTTGCTGGATTTTGCTTCCTACCTGGCTTCCAGTGCGGCCGTACAACCAGTCCCCGAAGTGGCCGACCCAATCGACATTCCCAGACCTGAGAAAGAGAGCGTCATTGAGGCCATCAAGCGCCTGAAATCCACTTATCCCATGCTGGACTCGCAGGCCATGCTGGCGCAAACGGCCGATCTGATGACTCAACATGTGATGCAAGGCCGTGCTACTGAGCAGGTGATTGATGACCTGGAGAGTTTGTTTAAATCGGTTTATGAGGAGTGCTGACGCTTATTGCCGGCGCAGCGCTTTCAGGTCCTGCAGCACCTGTTCGACGTGGCCGTCGACCTTGACTTTGCGGTATTCCCTTCGCAACACTCCTTTGGGGTCAATGATAAAGGTACTGCGCTCAATGCCCATGACCTTTCTGCCGTACATGTTTTTTTCCTTAATGACATCGAAGATTTTGCATAGCTTTTCGTCGGCATCCGATATCAGATCAAAGGGAAATTTATACCTGGCCTTGAATTTTTCGTGTGAACCCAGGCTGTCGCGTGAAACACCCAGAATCACAGCATCCTGGTTACGAAACCTGCGATAGTGATCGCGAAAGGCCTCACCTTCTTTGGTGCAGCCGGAGGTGCTGTCTTTGGGATAAAAATACAGTACGACGTATTGGCCCTTGAGGCTGGAGAGTTTGAATTCCTGGTCGCCGGTAGCGACGACCCTGGCGGCTGGTATGGCTTTGTTAATAACGGCTTTTGGCATGGTGTTTTGATTCAGTAACTAATTCAGATTTTCAGGAAAATATGCGGGGTATTGTAAAACAGAAAAAACCATGAACGCAAAGGGTCGCTCTCGACCGGTCGCTCCACACCTCCCTGTGTTCCCGCGACACTAATACTTCCTGTATGTCGTCCATGGTCTTCACGACACTAAGGCATCCTGCCTGTCGCACCGGTACATCCTGTACAGCGCGCATAAGACGCCAGGTATTCATTGATTCAAGCACTTGGGAGACGATCTTTGGTGTAGTTAATGTAGGGTGGGCATCGCCCACCAGCACTATACATTCCCTGTTGTTTATTCTGTCTTAATTGGTGGGCGATGCCCACCCTAC
>CAJVXG010000168.1 GCA_913009215.1 uncultured Gammaproteobacteria bacterium
TAGCCAACCTCAAAGTAATCACCAAGCTCGTCATTACCTGCATCAACGCCGGCATAATATTTAGCACTGAATGATTTGTAACTAACACCGAAATAGACTTCGTCATAATCTGTGCTTGGCGATGAACCGGGGTATGAATACTCGATAAAACCTACATCGTATTCAAAATTGCTACTAAATTTACCCTTAAAACCAAAGTACAGGTCAGTTTCAATCCCGCTACCATTGTAAAGCGCGGAGGAAACATTTGAAGACCAGATTCCGCCATAAAATCCTTTTTTATGCTCGTAATCGAAGCCACCTTGTATTGCCATTTTTTCATTACTCTGCGATACGCCACGAAATATATAGTCGCTTGTCAACGCCACGTTGCCGCTCAGCGAAAAGGACTTTTCAGCCGCCATCGTGGCTGGCGTTGCCGCGGCCAGACATATCGGCAGCAAGATTTTCAAATACTTCTTCATGTTTGTTCTCCTTTGCGAATTAAAGTGTGTAAAACGATTCGGCGATCCTGCCCCCACTGCAACCAGGAAATGGTTTTTTGATCCTTATTTAAGATTGATTTAGAGCAGTTCCCGTGCCAACAATAGTTCTTATTAAATTTCAGTCACTTAGTTACTATTTAAGGAACTGCTTATATTTTTTTTGCACCAACTTGGATCATTAAATTAGGCCTGTGCACAGATCTGGTGCCTGACATCAATGTTGGGTACGACGGCCACGAAATTGGTATACTGCCATTGCTATGACAAACAAGACCGCATTCGACCATCTCGGTCAGGCCGTAAGCTCTGCGCTTCCACCGGGGCTGTCCGAAGATATTAAAAAGAATATCCATGCGGTGCTAATCTCCACATGTGACCGGCTCGGTCTTGTGACACGGGAAGAACTGGAAGTTCAGGAACAGGTATTGCAACGCATGCATCAGCAATTACAGACGATGGAACGCCAGCTTACAGAACTTGAACAAGCGCTATTGAAAAAAACCTGATACCTAGTTCATACCAGGCTCCAGTTGGACGGGAATCTTGACGAGGAAAGGATGCCCATGAATCTTGCAGTCGTACATAGTCGTGCCCAAATCGGCATAGAGGCACCCGACGTTACCGTTGAAGTCCATCTGGCCAATGGTCTGCCCAGTTTCTCCATCGTCGGATTGCCGGAAACGGCGGTCAAGGAAAGCAAGGACCGGGTTCGCAGCGCCATACTCAATTCCCGATTCGAATTTCCGGCCAGACGCATCACCGTTAATCTGGCGCCGGCCGACCTGCCCAAGGACGGTGGTCGCTTTGATCTGCCTATTGCCATTGGCATCCTTGCCGCCTCGGGACAAGTCCCGAACGACGGCCTTGAGGATTATGAACTTGCCGGGGAACTGGCCCTGACCGGGGCCCTGCGCAGCATCCGTGGCGCCCTGAACCATGCCCTGCAAACCCGGGAGCAGCAACGAACCTTTGTGCTACCCAACGCCAATGCCAGCGAGGCGGCCCTCATTAGCGACTTGAAACTGGTACCGGTCAATCACCTGCTGGATGTCGTCGCCTTACTGCATGGCCAACAACCACTTATCGACCCGGTATTCGATGAGCCAGCCATCCCGGGGGATCTCGATGAGCTTGATCTCAGCGATATCGCCGGTCAATATCACGCCAAACGCGCCCTTGAGATTGCCGCCGCCGGGGGTCATAGCCTGCTCATGGTAGGCCCTCCGGGCAGTGGTAAAACCATGCTGGCCCAGCGATTATCGGGCATTCTGCCGCTAATGACGGAACAGGAGGCCATTGCCACGGCCGCCATTTACTCCATCAGCCAACAAGGTTTCTCGCGCCGGCATTGGAAGACGAGACCATTTCGGGCACCACACCACACGGCCTCAGGGGTGGCGCTGGTGGGAGGCAGCAGCATGCCACGTCCGGGTGAAATCTCCCTGGCGCATAATGGCGTATTGTTCCTTGATGAATTACCGGAATTTGACCGCAGGGTGCTGGAAGTCCTGCGTGAGCCAATGGAAAACGGCAATATTGTGATCTCGCGTGCCGCCCGCCAGGCCGAATACCCGGCCCGCTTCCAGTTAATTGCAGCCATGAACCCCTGCCCGTGCGGGTATCTTGGGGAACACTCCGGACGCTGCCATTGCAGTAAAGACCAGGTGTTACGCTACCGCAGCAAGATTTCCGGTCCGCTACTGGACCGCATCGATATGCATATTGAGGTCCCGGCCGTACCACACCAGGACATTCTCAACAGGTCCCGGGATCAAAGCCGTGAATCCAGCGCCACAGTACAGCGTCGGGTGGCAACGGCACGGCAAAGACAATGGTCTCGATCCGGAACCAGTAACACCCACCTGTCAAACAAACAGATCGAGCAGTATTGCCAGACCAGTGATGAGTGCCTGAGATTATTGCAACATACGGTTGGCCGCCTGGGGCTCAGCGCCCGCGCCTATCACCGGGTGCTGAAGCTGGCACGTACTATTGCTGATCTTGCCGGATCGGGAGATATCCAGAAACAGCATATTGCCGAGGCCTTCCAGTATCGAACCCTGGACAGATCGGTACACAATAACAACATGGAGATGGCCTGACATAAAAAAACAGACATAAAAAAAGCGGCCTACGACCGCTTTCTTTATGCTTCTTTACGACAGTCAAAATTACTTGGAATTTTTCACCATGTAATCAACTGCGGCTTTGACAACACCATCGCTCAAAGAGGTATTGCCACCCTTCGGAGGCATAAAACCCTTTTTGCCGGTATAACCCTTGATAGCATGACCATAAAGAACCTCGTTGCCTTGTGCAATACGGGCCTTCCAGGCCGCCTTGTCGCCCGTCTTCGGGGCACCGGCAAGACCGGCATTATGACATGCGCCACAAGCGCTGTCATAGGTACTCTTGCCATGCGCACCATGCTCGCCGCCCGCATTAGCGGTTGGGATAATGCTGTTCATGGTGCTCTTGGTGGCACGCACCAGGAGCCTGCCAACCGGCTTCATACGCTCGGCAATGGCGGTATTATTCATTTTCTTCATTTTGGCAACAGCGGCCGCATTAGTCCCCTTACCGGCAACCACCTGGGCGATAACAAAAACAACCACGGCCAGAACCACCATGGTGCCAATCATATAAGAAAAATATCTAATAAAAGTACGATCGCTCATCTTACCCATCCTTAAAAAAAACAATTACATTCCCCGTAAAAAGTTTACGGTACCCAAAATCCGATACATCAGTATACCCTAATTTACCGTGTTGGCACACAGCCTCGCGCGCAGATGATGCCATCCAGAAACAACAACCGGTTCATACCGGCGTCTTTCGCTATCGGCCAGGGAGAGTGGACACGAGGGCCGATAGTCCCCGATAGCCATGGAATGGCGTAGAG
>CAJVXG010000169.1 GCA_913009215.1 uncultured Gammaproteobacteria bacterium
ATCTTTACCCGATGGACCCGGAAACCCTGTACGTCAATTTCGGTTTCTGGGACGTCATCAAGGGCCGCAAGAAATTGCCTGAGGGTTTTTATAACAAGCAGGTGGAACAAAAGGTATTGTCACTGGGTGGAATGAAATCGCTCTATTCCGATTCCTATTATACGGAAGATGAATTCTGGAATATTTATAACAAGTCAGTCTATGACCAACTAAAACAGAAATACGATCCGGACGGGGTATTAAAAAATATATACCGTAAATGCGTACTCAGGGAATAGTGTCTGTAACGGGTGATTAATTCCGACGCATAATGCTTCGCACCCACCCCTTCGTCGTCTTATTGACCCACTGAATATCGTTGTCGTTTTTGTAGACCCGAAAAACATACACGCTCAGTAATTTATTCCTGACCATCACATAAGTGACACTACCCACCATGAGGATATCTTCGGGCATATTATTAATACTGGTACGATATTTCACCAGCACCCCGTAACTGATGGCCTGGCGACCATCGAACAGGATACCGATGGGTCTCATGGTGCCTACCTTGATCGACTTCATATCGGGTGCCTGCTGACGCAACTTGCCGGTGATCCGGTTGATCTGTTTTTGTCCGCTAACAACAGAATATCCCTGTTTTCCTGATAGCCGCTGGCGCAGTTTCGCCCTTAGTTGCCGGAAGGTCTTTACCAGTATGCGCTTTTTCCGGGCAGCGCTGGATATCTGCGCCGTAATATACTGCTTCATCTGCGGCTGCTTGCCGGAACGGATTCTTTGCATATCTTCTGTGCTGACATAGAGGACAAGGAACTCCTTATGGGGCAGGGTCAGCAAGCGGCTGAGCTTTTGCATTTTCGCAGAGCGGCGTGACGCCTCGGTGAAGCCAGGCGGGGCCGGCAGCAGGACAATGGTCTTGTTGAGCCGAATCGGCGTCACCTCTGTCCTGGCCCATCCCGTTTCTGCGGTAACCAATACCAGGATGAGTGCCGCCATTAACAATATGCCGTTGCTGCTGTACCTCATGACCGTGCCTCGACTCGAGTCCATTACGGGACAGGTTATCGGCTCGCGGGTAGCATGGCAATGTGCTATTTCATCACTTTGTTTCAGGCGATTACAGGCGTGCCGCATTACAGATCACGTAAATATCTGGTAAAAAAAGGGATTTTTTCTCGACAAGAATGGATTATGCAAGAAATACTATGGCATTATTACCCGTCCGGGCAGGCGTCAAACCTTGAATCAGAGGATGCCGGCCGCCATAGTACAAGTACTTGCTGACGCTGTATGCAGCGACCCTGAGGAGGTGCCCCATGAGCACATCCAGAAACTATAGAACACCGATTCGCCACCATCACTGGCCCGAAGATCAGGCCATGGCCGCTCACCGTGTCAAGACATTGCTCAAGTCACACGATGCCACACTGGTTGCACATTATTACACTGACGAATCCATTCAACGTCTGGCCGAGGAGACCGGTGGTTGTGTGTCCGATTCCCTGGACATGGCCCGCTTTGGGCACAACCATAAAGCCCGGACACTGGTCGTCGCCGGAGTGCGCTTTATGGGTGAGACGGCAAAAATCCTCAATCCGGAAAAACGGGTGCTGATACCCGACCTGGAGGCCACCTGTTCCCTCGATGAAGGCTGCCCGGTCGATCAATTCACCAAGTTCTGTAATGCCCACCCGGACCGGACCGTGGTGGTGTATGCCAACACCAGTGCCGCGGTCAAGGCGCGGGCCGACTGGGTCGTCACTTCCAGTATTGCCGTCAAGGTGATACAACACCTGAAAGATCGTGGTGAAAAAATCCTCTGGGCGCCGGACAAACACCTGGGGCGATACATCCAGGACATTACCGGTGCCGATATGTTGTTATGGAACAGCGCCTGTATTATCCATGAAAGCTTCAAGGCCACGGCGCTCGCCGCATTGAAAAAACAAAAACCGGAGGCGGCGGTGCTGGTGCACCCGGAGTCTCCGGCCGAAGTAATTGCCCTCGCCGATGTCGTTGGCTCAACCACCCGGTTGATACAGGCAGCCCGCGATCTACCCAACACCAGTTTTATTGTCGCCACCGATAATGGCATTTTCTATAAAATGAAACAGGTGGCGCCAGACAAAACTTTTTTCGAGGCCCCTACTGCCGGTCATGGCGCCACTTGTGAAAGCTGCGCCCACTGCCCATGGATGGCAATGAACAGCCTGGACAAGATAGCCCATGTCCTGGAAACGGGTGACAACGAGATCCATATTGACGAGGGTATTCGGGTACAGGCCTTGCAGGCGACACAACGCATGCTTGATTTTGCCGATCGTGCCAGGCAGCAACTCATTGCCCATACGGCGTAGTGCAAATCCCAAAACAGTATTCTGTTACAGCGCTCCTTCTCCTTTCTGTGTTGCTCTCTGCCTGCGCCCATGGCCCGGTGGCAAAAACCCCCATGGATACACTATCGTTCCAGCAGGGCACGACGGATAACAAGACCCTGATTGTCTTTCTGCCGGGGATGCGTGACAGACCGCAGGCCTTTGCCAATCATCAATTCGTCGCCGCGGTACGAAAGAGAAAACTGGATGTCGATATGCTCGCGGCCCATGCCCACCTCGGTTATTTACGCCAGCGGACCCTGGTACGACGACTAAAGCAGGATGTCATTGAACCGGCAAAGCAACGTGGTTATCGGCATATATGGCTGGTCGGTAACTCCCTGGGGGGATTGTCCGCCCTGCTTTATAGCAGGAAACATCCAGATGATATTGACGGCGTCTACCTGCTCGGCCCCTTTCTCGGCAGCCCGAGAATAATTCGCGAGATTAAACAGGCTGGTGGCTTATCCTTGTGGCGACCGGGACCGATTGCAGAACAACAACGCTCCAGGGTCTTGTGGGCCTGGCTAAAGAAGTATCGACCACACCGGGACAAGCCCCGAATCTATCTCGGGTTTGGCAACCAGGACCGCCTTGCCGATAGCCACCGTTTGCTTGCTGCTGTCTTGCCCAGGGAAAATGTTTTCAGGGCTCCGGGCAAACATCGTTGGACGGTATGGATAAAACTATGGCGAAGATTTCTGGATAAGGGAATAATACAATAACCAGGATAGCTATCCCCGACTTGTATTTGGTCCCTGATAATAAATTATTCTCCGGGAGAAATAACTAGGCGTCGCCTTGCAAGGTATCCTCGTTATTGCTTAGTCTCACCCAGACACCACCCACTACAAACCAATGCAAAAAATATCCTTCCCGTATTATCTTCCAGACCATAGCGGGCGACAGCACCAGGCGCTTTTCAGCAGGGCATAATT
>CAJVXG010000170.1 GCA_913009215.1 uncultured Gammaproteobacteria bacterium
AAAGCCGGTTCCATCTACAAGCTCTACATAGAGTCATCCGCTCATAAAAGATCGGGCAACACGGTGTCACTGAAAATATGTGGCAGATCAATAGTTGGAATAGGAACCAAACTCAGGCCCGGACTGCGCAAAACAATCATACCGAGTCGTATTAAACCTGGTTTACGCGTCATCCCTGGCGGCCGTTTCAGCCCAGGCACCCGTAGTGGTAGCCGTAGTCCAGATGGTGGTGGCGATCCAGGATACGGTGGTTATGACGACGGTGATTATGGCGGCTATGACGACGGCAGCTATAGCGGCTCTACCAGTTCCGGTGGCAGCCTGCTCGGCAGTGGTTTACCGCCACCTCCAAGAAAAATCAATACAAAACCGGTACCGAAAAAAGAAATCAAAAGGTTGCTCAAAAAAATCGAGGCCAGAGAGGTAATTGTAGTCAGCGCCAATATGAGACAAGCGCAGGCGTTGGCAAAAAAATTAGGTAAACAGGGTATCCGGGTGAAACGCCGTCGTGTCCTGGGCGGTCTCGGTCTTGTCATTACCACGTTCCGCGTCAGCAAAAGCTCCAGTGCCCCTGCCGCCCTGCAGAAAATTCGTCGTCAGGCGCCGAAGCAGTGGATAGACGTCAATCACAAGTTCAAGATGATGGGTACCGACAACAAAACCTTTGCGCCACTGCAGATTGGCTGGCGCAAAGCCGGTAACGGCTGTGGTCGAAGACTGCGTATCGGCCTGATCGATACCGGTGTCGATACCAGCCACCCGGCCCTGAAAGGCAGAAAGATTTTTACCCGATCATTCATGTCTACCGGCATCTCGCAAGCACCAAAACAACATGGAACAGCAGTGGCTTCTATCCTGGTTGGTAACGATCCGGGCAAGAAATTTAACGGCCTGGTTCCCAATGCCACCCTCTACGTGGGCAATGTCTTTCGCAAGAGTGGCAGTGGCGTAGAAACAACGGCGGAATGGATCGTACTGGCCCTGAACTGGCTGGCCAGCCAGCGTGTGGATGTCGTTAACATGAGCCTGGGCGGTCCACGTAATCTGCTGGTGGAAGCAGCGGTCAAACGCCTGCAACAGCGTAATATCATGGTAGTGGCGGCCGCCGGTAACAATGGCCCCGGTGGCGATCCTGTCTTTCCAGCGGCACAGCGTGGTGTCATTGCCGTCTCCGCGGTGGATGCCAAAAACCGGCTCTATCGCAAGGCCAACCAGGGGAATTACATCAGCTATGTCGCACCAGGCGTCGATATCTGGGCGGCGTCAGCTAACGGCAAGGGCTCGTATTTCAGTGGCACCTCTTACGCCAGCCCTTATGTAGCAGCAACGTATGCATTAATGAAAAGGAAATACCCGAAATCGAGCTGGAACAGCATCCATAAAATCATCTCCAAACAGTCCCGTGACCTCGGCAATCCCGGCAAAGACCCGGCATACGGCTGGGGCCTGATCCAGGCCAAAACACCCTGCCGTTAATCTCGGGCAACCCTGTTACAAACAAATATTAACAGAAGGGTCTCACGGACTCCTTTCTTTATATATGATATATGCGTGATAAAAATATTGAACCCGCTCTGTTCCAGTGGCGACTTATTTAAGGAGCAACTACATCAACCCGTTTACTTCGTTATGGAGGATGAATACATGAAAACACGAAAGCTTCTGAGAATACTAACGGCGGTCAGCATTGCCAGCATTATGGGCATCACCATGATGCCGGCTGATGCACGTACGCCGCATGACACGACCCTTGACAAAAAGGGCCCCTCGACCAAATCCAGATCAAAAATGAAACGACGGTTGATAAGACGTCCTGGCGGCAAGCTCCCGAACCTGGTGGTCAAAAAAGCCAAAATGACATTGGCCAGGACATGCAAGCCATACCGCCCGGTACTATATGCTACCGCCTGGGTCAAAAATATTGGCAATGCCACCAGCCCGGCCAAGCTCAGTGTCGGTATCGTTGGCGCAAAAGATACTGACGGTAGCGGCTGGGGCAACGGCAAGGGCACACCGGCCATCGCACCGGGCCAGATGGTGAAAGTGACCTTTCCCATTTATTACCTGATTGCCAATCCGGGCCATATGCCGGGAACACATGCATTCAAGTTTCGTCTCAATAGCGGCAAGTGGATTACCGAATCCAATTACAGCGACAACTTTTTTGGTCCGGTTTCCATTACCGTGCCCAGGGGCCACTGCAAGGTACCGGGCAAACTGGCCGACATCACCAGCAAGAAAGGGATTACCATTGGCGGTAAGCATGCTCCCTGGGGCGGCATCATCAAGCTTAAGGCGTCGGATGCCAACATTATCTCTGGTGGTAAATGCTCCTTCCTGACCAGTTACGATATGCTGAACCAGGGTACTGCCGCTACCAGCCCCTTATTTAAAAATCGCCTGCGCCGCAATAGCGTGGTCAACGCCATCAACAGCGGTCTGTCTTTAAATGCGGGAGAGGTAAAAAATATTACCACCCATCCATATTATGTTTCCGGCTGGCAGTCAGTACAATTGTCTCTCGATGATAACAATGTAGTCACCGAATCGTTGGAAACCAATAATAAATTCTCCATTCGCTTACATATTAAAGGCCGCTGTGCAGGGAATGCGCAACGCAAGCCGGACCTGGTCGCTGTCTTGACCAATCCCATGACCGGGAAAATCATGGTCAAAAATATTGGCGCCGGCAATGCCGATCCAAGCAAACTGACCTTAAGTTGTGACCGCCTGGGCTATACCGGTCCCGGCCCGGAATGTCCGGAATCGCCAGGTCTTGCCGCCTACGACGATGCCGCCTTTCCCGACAAGGTCGTGGTCAGTGTCCCGGCATTGGCAGCTGGCACCAGCTATTCGCATACGCTGTCATTCTGGCGCAGCCTGAGATGGAAAAAAGGCAAATACGTCTTCAAGGCCTTTGCCGATGCCGGTCTGGCGGTGTCCGAAAGCAATGAGGGCAACAACACCGCAACATCGACCTTGTCGAAGTAAATATTATTGCTTAAGCAAGAAAAGGGGCCATCGGCCCCTTTTCTTTTATTGACATACATCAAAACCGTACGATTCGTCGATATTTATGGTCGTATAACTACGGTATAGTACCGCTATGACAAACGAGCTTATTGACCCCTTCGGTCGCAGTATTCGATATCTTCGTCTGTCGGTAACGGATCGTTGCGACCTGCGCTGCCAGTACTGCATCCCCAAGGGCTTCAAAAAATTTGAACACCGGGAAAGCTGGCTCACGTTCGAGGAAATCGAACGCATCATCCGCGCCTTCAGTGAACTGGGTGTACACCGGGT
>CAJVXG010000171.1 GCA_913009215.1 uncultured Gammaproteobacteria bacterium
CTGCAAATTCTTGACATGTACCAAAAAAAGAACGATGAGGCCGTCACGGAAATCGATAATCTGCTCACTTCCCACGCCGGAATCACGTTATAATCTGCATCATTATTTATCTCCACCTTGTCCGCCTTATATATGACGCGTTACTTATTTTTACTTCTGTATTTTCTGACCCTGCCCATCCTGGCCGAGAGTCGCCCCCAGGTCGACAAAGACAAAATTATTTTTGATGGCGGCAAGGTCCTGGAATATAAATCCTACTACCGACAACACCAAAAGGCCGTTGATGCCTATCGCAAGAGCGAGCCTATTTATTACAAAGAACAGGTTGTTGTCGTCGACCAATGGCAGCGTGTGATTGTTTCCAGGTACATGAACTTTTTCGAAGGCGGCAAAAGCCGGATCACAGTATACGATTTCTCCGGCAATGAATTAAACGAGTCACAATTTTTTCGCGGTAAAGTGCTCATTTCCGAAACCGGTAAACGGATATTCATTGGTCAGAAAGACAAGTATTATTTGTTAACCAAAAGTTTTCTGCTGGACCAGGATGGCAAGCTGTATAAAACCATACATCACGAAAAACTCATCAGTGATTACCGCATAACCAAAGACGGGCTGCTGTTCCTCATCATCAAGCGTCCCAATATCAATGAGAAAAAGGCGCAAGTGACTATCGTCGATACCGGGGGTATTGTTATCAAGCAGTTTACCGTTGAGGACGACAGCAATATTGTTTTTGAATATATTGACAAACAATACTCCGTAGGCAAGTAGTGGATAACCCTCTCAATACAACTGTCCATATTATTGTACCGTGGTTTGCCAATCACCTGTTTTCCAGGGAAAATAAATTATTATTCCGTCATGTGGTCTCCTGAGTGATTTTACCGAGCAGCCTTTCCCTGTTTTTCCGTTAAACTTACAGCCATGAATGACTTCGAAAAAATATTGGCCCATGAGTTCCCGGTGAGCCGGAATCTGATTTACCTGAATCATGCCGCCGTCGCCCCCTGGCCAACACGCACCAGTGAGGCGGTTATCCTGTTCGCCAAAGAAAACAACGAGCGTGGGGCGCAACACTATCCGGAATGGGTTGCCCTGGAACAACAAACGCGCCGCATGTGCGCAACAATGATTAATGCCGGCAGCAGTAACGATATCGCCTTTCAAAAAAATACCTCGGAGGCGCTGTCGGTTGTGGCCCATGGTTTCCCATGGCAGACAGGGGACAATGTCGTCATCTGCGATGAAGAGTTCCCGTCCAACCGCATTGTCTGGGAATCGCTGGATGTTTATGGCGTCCAGGTAAAACAGCTTGCACTGGAAGATGGCAGTTCACCGGAAGATACCCTGATCAGGGCCTGTGACCATCGTACACGCCTACTGTCTATCAGCTCGGTGCAGTATGCCAGCGGTCTGCGCATGGATCTGCAGAGGCTTGGTGAGCACTGCCATAAAAACGGCATCGCCTTTTGTGTCGATGCTATTCAGGGTCTCGGTGTAGTGCCGCATGATGTAGATGCCATGCATATCGACTTCCTCATGGCCGACGCCCACAAATGGTTGCTGTCTCCTGAAGGCATAGCAATCTTCTATTGCTCGGAAAAGTGGCGTGAGCAACTCAAGTTACATGAGTTTGGATGGCATATGATCGAACACCATATGGACTATGATCGCAAGGACTGGAGCACGGCGGAAAGTGCCCGGCGCTTTGAATGCGGTAGCCCGAATATGCTCGGCATCCACGCACTGCATGCCAGTCTGTCATTGTTTGCCGAACTGGGTGTGGATGCGATCGGCCAGGCTATTCTGCAGCGCAGTGAATATTTATTCGAGAAAATACGGCAGCTGAATCATCTCTCACTGATCAGCAAATATGATATCAATCGTTTCGCCGGCATCGTGACCTTCAGGCACAATAGCCAAAACAACAATGGCTTATACAAGCACTTGATGCGAAATAACGTGATCTGTGCACAGCGAGGTGGCGGTATTCGCTTCTCACCACATTGTTATACCGGACTGGATCAACTGGATACGGCACTGGCGCTAACCAATGCGGGCTAATTAGTCTTTGTAGCCAATCACCGTTTTCTTGCAGTCCAGTACCAGCTGTCTGGTTTTCCAGCCACTGAAACCCAGATGAATCAGACTGTCATGATGGGCCTTGGCCAGTTTTTTTACGCTGTCTTTGTTGATACCGCGATTCTCCAGCAAGGTTCTGAATGAATCCCAAAGCGGAGTAAATTTTTTCGGTTGTGCGTCTTCATATTTCACTTCGTCGTATTCACCGAAATGTTTCAGTACGAAGTCAATCGTCAGGGAATTAATCATGCGGGACAACTCTACATCCGAAAGTTCCAGTTGCATGGAACCCGCCAGACTCTTGCCCAACATGCGTGCCTGAAATTCATCGATCAGGTATTGCGCTACTCGTGAACTGTAGCCTATGGAATGCAGGATGCCGCGAAACACAGAGCAGATGCGACAACGTTGCTCCTTGCTGAGTTTTTGCTCTTCGGCATAATTACACAACTGGGTCCAGACCGGGATGTATTTATCGGCCAGATTCTCGATAGTTGAGGCTTCCAGCAGGTCGTCTGAAGACGTAACATAACCCAGCAACAGGCCCTCGGCAAAGGTGTCGACATCGGTATCGGATACACGTGATGTATTAAAAAGCATGCTCTCCCCCGTACTTCGTATACCGCTGCAAAAAATGGGCCGTACATGGCTACGGGAGCACTGGAATAAGGAATGTACTCTAAATGGTGAAATTAATTGAGTTTTTTCTTATCTATCGGCTTCGGTGGTAATGTAGTGGCGGTGACGCCCTCCTCGTGCAACTGCTGAACCTCGTCAGCAGTGGCCAGACCGCGAATATTGCGCCCCTCGGCCTCACCGTAGTGGATTTTGCGGGCCTCTTCCGAAAAACGGGCGCCGACATCGTCGTAATTCTGGTCAACGTATTCGTGCAATTTACCAAGAAACTCACGCGCTACATCCGGCTGAATCGCTTCCTTAATATCCATCAACTCGCTGGACGGAATTTTTGCCGGTGAAGAGCTGATCTTGCTCGCCGTCGGTAATTTTTTTACTGCTTCGTCGCCGCACATCGGGCATACCAGCATGTGTTCATCCAGCTGGTGTTGATAATCCTCAGGATTGGAGAACCAGCCCTCAAATTTGTGGCCGATACTGCATTTAAGGTCATAAATGATCATAATTTTGTATACCAGATACTACATTGGCGATATAGATTATATATCTGTTCATCTGACAGTAATACAAGCCCTGCCT
>CAJVXG010000172.1 GCA_913009215.1 uncultured Gammaproteobacteria bacterium
AACGTATCAACCCCAAAAGGAATTGAGGTCTAAACAAATACGTTATCGTCGATCGAAGGTTTTTGGTGGAAGTTGTTTCTTTACGGAAATCTGGTCGAACGACATCACATGATATAATAACTGGAGAAAGATTATGACTGATGTTGGGGTTCGTACCTCACCCCAACCTACGGACTGGATTCCGGCATGCGCCGGAATGACGCGTAAGTGGGACAGCAGTGACTACGGCCCCTTTAATACTTACACCCCAACCTACGGACTAACCCGTCCTACCAGACTGGTAAAGGGCAGATTCGTGAACAAGTTTTTGTAGGTTGGGGTGAGGTACGAACCCCAACGTATCAACCCCAAAAGGAATTGAGGTCTAAACAAATACGTTATCGTCGATCGAAGGTTTTTGGTGGAAGTTGTTTCTTTACGGAAATCTGGTCGAACGACATCACATGATATAATAACTGGAGAGAAATTATGACTGATGTTGGGGTTCGTACCTCACCCCAACCTACGGACTGGCTTGTTTATAAAACTCTCCCTCTCCCAAAAATGGGAGAGGGCAGGGGTGAGGGTTGATAAATCAGGCACTGAAGAAACTCCGTTTCTCACTTCTCATCCCCGGATCCAGTCCGGGGCAGGCTCTGACCTTCTCCCCCTGGAAGGGAGGGATTATGTGGGAGCAATGGCCTCTGACCTAAAGTAGCGGCAGGCGATATTGGTCACCGCGCAACGCCTATCAACTATTTGGTAGCCCGAGTAAAAAGCCCCTTTTTACGGGTTTTGACGCCTTAATTGGGTCTGGCACACATCCTGCATTAAATCTAATGCACATCCTAATTTCATTCCTGGGGGTCACAGGACACACGGAGACGAACATGAAAACAGTACCATTACAATTAATTACAGTAGAGCTGGGAAATGGTAAGCAGGGCGTATTTGTTGGCGGTCCATTGCTCTCTGAAGACAACGTCAAGAATAATGGCCATATTGAGGACATCTGGTTCTCAAGCGTCCAGGACATCCCGAACGAGTTAACGGTGGATGAGCTTATTGAACTGGTCTCCAATATGATGGATCGTTCACAGACCACCGTACAGTAGTCCAGCCTGTTGCCCCGGCACTATCTCGGCATCGGGCCGGGATGCATTAATTCAAATTCAGTGAACCGGTGATATTGGTATCGTATATCAATTCGCTGGATTCGCGTCGCGCCAATGGACTCAGTTGGTGCAGGTATTGTTTGCCCGGGTCTATCAAGTGAATGATCTGTACGCCTTGCAGGGTGAGGTAGTCCGCTATCAGGCTGCGATGGCATTGCTCCGGGAGCCGTTCGGCACAAAGCATGACCATGCGTTTTTTGCTCGATAGACTAATCAACTGTGTTGCCGCCATCTTGAAGCTGTCGCTATCCATGTGGTCGGCAAAACCCTGGAGATCGCTGTCGAGCAAGGCGGTGTGTTGTGTGTTCGGCAAGGATTTGCGCCTTCCGCCAAGATGGCGTCCCGCCCAATGGTAGGTGATGTCGGTATTCTCCAGGATCTCCCGCATTGCCGATTGCTCGTATTGCGGGTGTTTCTCGGAGTGCGGATGTGAACGGACATCCACCAGGGTGTCGATGTTTTCCTGCTGCAGGATTTCGAGTAATCCGTGAATGCTGCGATTACTGTGGCCGACGGTAAAGAGAGTGCACTGTAGTTCTTTGTACATTAGCCGGTCCCGGAAAACTTGATGCCGGTACCACCAAGGCCACAATAACCACCCGGATTTTTTGCCAGATATTGCTGGTGATAGTCCTCGGCATAATAGAAAGTCGGCGCCTCCAGTATTTCCGTGGTGATGGCGCCCAGCCCGGCCCCGGTCAGGGATTGCTGGAATTCCTCGCTGCTTTGCCTTGCGTGACGGGATTGATCCGGACTGTAAGTATAGATACCGGAGCGGTACTGGGTGCCGTTGTCGTTACCCTGGCGCATGCCCTGGGTCGGGTTGTGGCACTCCCAGAAGGTCCTGAGCAATTGCCGGTATCCTGTTTTTGCCGGATCATAGATCACCAGCACCACTTCGTTATGGCCGGTCAGACCGCTGCACACTTCCTCATAGTTTGGGTGTGGTGTCAGCCCCGCCGCATAGCCGACGGCGGTGCTGTAGACGCCGGGCAGGGACCAGAAGCACTTTTCCGCCCCCCAGAAGCAACCCATGCCGAACATGGTTTGTTGCAGCCCTTGTGGCCAGGGCGCCCTCATGGAATTCCCGTTGACAAAGTGTTTTTTGGCTACGACCATAGCGACATCGCGCCCGGGCAGGGCCTCGCCGGTGCTGGGCAGGGTTGTTTTTTTACCGGCCAGGGACATCGCTTCGGCGCCTTCAATACCTTGATAGAAAGTGACAGGTTGACGGAAAATGCTAATGAATACAACCGTATAATAACTGTCAATATTGTATTCCGGGTCTGTTGTTGGACGGACTCCGTTTATGCTAGCATGCCCGGCCCAACGATCCATACAGTTTCAATCCCTGAATGTTGTACAGAGGAATCATATGCAAGTCGATAAACACAAAGTAGTAGTGCTGGATTACACATTGAAAGACAGCGAAGGCGTGGTCATGGACAGTACCGAAGGCCGTGGCGATTTCGCCTATTTACACGGCACCAATAATGTTATCCCGGGCCTGGAGAAGGCGCTGGATGGACGTAAGGCCGGCGATGAAGTCGAGGTCACCATTGCCCCGAACGAGGGCTACGGCGAACGTAACGAAGGGATGGTACAGGTGGTATCCAAGTCCACGCTTGAAAGCAGTGATGAAGCCCAGGTGGGAATGCAATTTTATTCCCATTCCCCCGATGGCGAGACCATTATGTACACGGTTATGGAAGTTAAAGGCGACGATATCACCATTGACGGTAATCACCCGCTGGCCGGTGTGGAACTGCACTTTGCCCTTAAAATTGTGGATATTCGTGAGGCCACCGAGGAAGAAATCAGCCACGGCCATGTCCACGGACCGGGCGAGCATAATCACTGAATATTTGGCATAAACCCTATATCTTTCCTATAGTTACCCCTGATTGGCGCATTATTTGCAGTATCCCAGGGTAACAACGACAGGAAAGACAATAGGGAATGCCGGAAAATACCGAAAAAAACGATTGGCCCTGGATATTGGTGGTCGATGACTCGCGCCTGGTGCGCAAGGCCATCAGCAAGCATCTGGATAAGCGCTTCAATATACTGGAGGCGGTTCATGGCTTGGCGGCCTGGAATATACTGTCCCATGACAGCCGCATCGACCTCGTTATCACCGA
>CAJVXG010000173.1 GCA_913009215.1 uncultured Gammaproteobacteria bacterium
GATTCAGCCCTATGGTTACGATCGTTTTGACAATGTCATTACCAGCGTCGAATTCGAACGTCTGATGGATCCCAATGGCCCGACCGGCGGAAAATTGCTGCGCCCCTCCGACGGCAAAGAGGCCAAAGACATCGCCTTTATCCAGTGCGCCGGTTCCCGCGATCGCAACCACCTGAAGCACTGCTCGCGTATTTGCTGCATGGCCTCGCTGAAGCAATCGACCTACGTCAAAGAACAATATGGTGATGACGAAGCGGCCAGGGCCTCAATCTATTATATCGATATTCGTGCCATTGATCGTTTTGAGGATTTCTACAACATGGTGCGCAATGAACACAAGGTCAACTTGATCAAGTCCAAGGTGGCCAAGATTGTTCAGGACAAGGAAGCCAATCCGGTGCTGCACGGTGTCGATACCGAAGGTTACAAGCGTTATGCCAATACCCACGATCTGGCGGTGTTGGCGATTGGTATGGAACCGAGCGTCGATATTAAACAAATCGCCCCGGATGTGCATACTGACATCAGCGGTTTTATTGAAGTGAATAGTGATAACGGCGGTATCTTTCCGGCCGGGTGCGCCTCCAACGCGTTGGACGTAAACCGATCGGTACAAAATGCCACGGCGGCATCCTTGCGCGCCATTCAAGTGGTCAACCGCGTCGGTCAAGCGGAGGCATAACATGGCAGATGAGAAAAAAGTAGCAGCGTATATCTGCAAGGGTTGCGGTCTGGGCGATCGCCTGGATTGTGGCCAACTGGCACAAATCGCCGAGCGCGAAGGCAAGGCCAATCTGGTCAGGGAGCACGACTTCCTGTGTAACCGTGAAGGCGTGTCCATGATCCAGAACGACATAGACAATGACGGTGTTACCCACGTCATTCTTGCCGCGTGTTCCCGTCGCTCCAAGACGGAGGCCTTTAATTTTGAGGGTGTGGCCATCTCCCGCGCCAACCTGCGCGAGGGCGTCATCTGGGCGCAACCGGAAGCCGACGACACCCGGGAAGTGGTACAGGAAATGGCCGACGACTATGTCCGCATGGCCTGTGCCGAAGCCAAATTCATGCAGGTACCACAATCCAACCCGGATCATGGCACCAACAAGACCATCCTGGTGGTTGGCGGCGGCATCAGCGGTATGACCGCGGCACTGGAATCGGCCAGGGCCGGTTACAAGGTGATCCTGGTCGAGAAGACCGGTGAACTTGGCGGCATGACGGCAAAACTGTACAAACGGGTGCCGGACCATGAGCCCTACAGCGATGCCCAGGACAACCCGGTACCGGAGATGATCAAGGCGGTAGAGGCGGAAGGCAATATCACCGTCCACCTGAGCTCCACCATCTCGCGCACCAGTGGTGCCCCGGGACAGTTCAGTGCCGACATCAGCCAGGAAAGCGGCAGCACCAAAACCGAAAACGTCGGCGCCATAATCCAGGCCTCGGGTTTCACGCCTTACGATGCCAGCAAGCTGGAGTATTTCGGTTATGGCCGTAGCCCGGATGTGGTCGACCAACTGGGCCTGGAAGCGCTGGCCAGGGCCGCCAATGGCGGACCGATCAAGCGTCCGTCCGATGGCAAGGAAGTGCAAGAAGTGGTTTTCATCCAGTGCGCCGGTCAGCGCAGCGAAAAAGAAGGCGAGCTGCCGTATTGTTCCGGTCATTGTTGTAACACCAGTATCAAGCAGGCGATGTACTTCAAGGACCAGAATCCTGATATCGACGCCATGGTCATGTACACCGACCTGCGCACTCCGGGCAACGGCGAAGACTTTTATCGCAGCGCCCAGGACAAGGGTGTGATCTTTACCAAGGGTTGGCCGAAAGACGTCAGCGCCGATCTCGATGTCAAATTCCACGACGTTATTCTGAATGAAGAAGTTACCATGAAGGCCGACCTGGTGGTGCTGGCCACCGGCCAGGTGGCCAATGCCGGGATCAATGTCGAGGCCGAAGTGAAGGTCGATGACAAAGAGGGTGAAGACGCTGCCGCCAGCGGTAATGGCGGTAATGGCACTTCCCAGGAAGTCTCCATCCTCAACCTGACCTATCGTCAGGGTAAGGACATTCCGCAACTGCGGCACGGTTTCGCCGATTCGCACTTTATCTGCTTTCCGTACGAAAGCCGTCGTAGTGGTATCTACCCTTGTGGTCCGGTGCGCCGACCGATGGACATCGCCCAGGCGGTGGATGACGCTACCGGTGCTGCGTTGAAGGCGATCCAGGCGGTAGAGAATGCCGCCCAGGGCCGGGCTGCGCATCCGCGTTCCGGTGACCTCAGTTTCCCGTCGTTCCGCAAAGAGGGTTGTACCCAGTGTAAGCGTTGTACTGTGGAATGCCCCTTTGGTGCGATTGACGAGGACGAAGAGGGTTATCCGCAGTTCAATGAAGGTCGTTGCCGCCGCTGCGGCACCTGCATGGGCGCCTGTCCAGTACGGGTGATCTCGTTTGAGAATTATTCTGTCGATACCGTGGGCCAACAGCTAAAGGCGGTCGAGGTTCCCGACGAGTTCGAGGAAAAACCGCGTGTCCTGGTGCTGGCCTGTGAAAATGATGCCTACCCGGCGCTGGACATGGCCGGTATGAAACGTACACCAACCAGTCCGTTTGTTCGTGTCATTCCGGTACGTTGCCTGGGCTCGGTAAACACCATCTGGATCACGGACGCCATGAACAGCGGCTATGATGCGGTATTACTGATGGGCTGTAAAAAAGGCGACGATTATCAATGTCACTTCGTCAAGGGTTCCGAAATTGCCCACACTCGTATGAGCAAGATCGGCGACACCCTGGAGCAGCTCAATCTGGAAAAGGAACGTGTCCAGACCTACGAGATTGCGATTACCGATGTCGATCGGGTGCCGCGGTTGATTAATGAAGCCGTCGAGTTGATTAACAAAATCGGCATGAGCCCGTTCAAGTTCTAGGAGTTTTTAATGAGTGACGTAAATGCTGCGATAGCAAAAAAATACAGCAACAACTTCCTGAAAGAGGTTGAGGCCAATGTCGAAGAAGGCAACTGGGTAAAGATGTGCATGCAATGCGGCGTCTGCGCCGGGTCCTGCCCGCTGGGTGCGGATTGGGAACACACACCGCAAGAATTATTCATGATGATTCGTGCCGGTAAGCGCGAGGAGGTACTGACCTCGGAATCAATGTGGATGTGTACCTCCTGCTACAATTGTATCGTCCGTTGCCCCCGGGAGCTGCCCATTACGCACATCATGCACGGCCTGGCGAACTACGCCCACCGTCTCGGCATCGCCCACAAGAAGAACCCGACCCG